>JAFSYY010000099.1 GCA_017455845.1 Prevotella sp.
ATAATAATAATTTTATAACTCTTCACTCTTCATTTTCACTCTTCACCAGGGCGAAGCCAGATACCCTTCCCTATAAAACTGTAATACTGTCATCTGTAAGGAGAAACTTCAATTAAATATGTGTTAATTCTGTCGTTGATTGAGTGTATTTCCATTTTTATTTGTAACTTTGCAAACTAAGAAACGGTGAAAAAATTACTCAAGACAGATGAAGGACAGTTGCCAGACCCCGACGAATGTATGGATGTCACATCCTCTGGCCGAAACCATCTGTGCCATCAGCCGCCATACCACAGACGTTGCCGTGCAAGGCTTACGCCTTTTTACACGGTGGCTGATTTTCGCAAGCCGAAAAACATAATGTCAAAATGGAAGGAGGAACAATGAAATATTTCTTTACCATCAATGCGCTGTCGCACTGCGACTGGAGCGACTGCCCTGAACGGCTGGTGGCGGCGGCTCAGGGCAAGAAGGTGCTACTTGTGGCCGAGGACGACAACGTTGACCCGCATGCGGTGAGAGTTCATTTCGGCGGCAAGGTGGCAGGCTATGTCTGTCGCGACGATGCTCCGACGGTGAAGGCTCAGATTATGAGCGAGGGTCGTCAGTCGATGTTGGCTTTGGTGACGGGCTGCATCACGGAGCCTTACTTCAAACTGAGGGCTGTGTGTGAGTGTGCTGACACCTCGGCACTGACCATCGACGACCGTCTGAACCAACAGTACGATGCCTGGGTGTACACGGGGCCGCTGCTGCCAGCCTCGCAAGAGCAGAAACTGCTTGAGGGCACCGTGGAGTATCTTTCGTATGTGCTGACGGGCCAGTTGGCGTGGGATGCTGAGAGCGGCATCTACTTCACGACATTCCTGAAGTGTCACCGGCAGGACTACAGCGACGAGATGTTCCATTTTCGCCATCAGTTCATGAAGTACTTCGAGTCTGACTGCGGCTTGGAGAACGAGCGGCTACTGATGGAGCGGGAACTGCACGAGATGAGCAAGCATGAGCATAAAGAGGGCATAGGCCGATACATTGCCTCGTTGCCTGGCAGCCCAGAGTTTCAGCAGATGATGCAGCGGCAGGGCAACGTTGACTTACGCTCCCTGCTGGAACAGATGGCCCGTTTTCCTGAGAACATGACGGCACTGCTACTGAAGGACAGCACGTCGTTCTGTAAGCGGCTCTACTATATTCATCCTCGACGCAGCGTGCTCAGGCGGTTCTTCTCGGGCATCGCCATCCTCATGTTTTCTAAGCAGCATGGGCTTTTGCAGAATCTGCCCGACCAGCCGACGAACGTAGGTGTTGCGAATCCGCCGAACGCACTGCCGCTGGCAGGACTCGACCGCCTGGCCAACCAATTCAACGTAGTGTTGGGGCAGAATCCTACAACAAGTTATTAACAATCTTCGAAACAGTATATATGAACACAAAAGAGACAACCGAAATGCTGCGCGAGGTGTTGCAGGGCATACATGTCGACCAAATGAACATCGTAACGGGTGATCACGCTCATGTGAGTTATGAGGCAGTGTCACAGCCCAGGCAGGCTGCTGTCAAGTCGGAGGAGATTATTAAGCGAGCCCTGACACGCCTGATGGATGAGAAAGACGACGACGGGAAGTACCTGATATATGAACAGGGGCAGTTCTATGGTGTGAAGGCCGTGCTGACATCTCCACTCTGCGGACTGCCGTCAAAGCCCGCTGACTTTGAAACAGTGATGCGCAATCTGGAACTTGACAATCTACGCGTGCCATACGTCTATGAAAGTGTACGCAAGGTTCATCCACATCAACTTCCAAACAATGTTGAGTTATGGCATCAGTACATAAACATCACCGATGAGTATTCACTGAAACAGGTGAAACCAGCCGTGCGACTGATGGAACTACTTGAAGAAGAAAGGGCATAATCCCAAAAACATTCCCATCTTCCCAACCTCGTTCCCAACTCGGATATTCTCTGGGTTGGGAATTTTTTTATGCTTACTTTTGCACCGTCGAAAGTTTTTCCACATAGCCCCCCAAGGGTTGAACGGAAAAAACGAGCGGCGGTGCTCTTTGACATGTTGACAACAATTTGAGGATTGAAATTTGAGGATTGAGAATTGATAAAAGTTACCGCCTGCGATAGCGGACTTTTTAAAGTGGACTCGGCGAATTGTGAATTGTGAATTATTTATTGAGAATTGTGAATTTATTAATTGTGAATTAAAAAGTTATGGAAGCAAGCAAGATTTTGATTGAGAAACTGAAAGAGTTTGAAGGGCTGCGCCTTGAGGCATACGAGGACGCAGCAGGTGTACTGACCATTGGCTACGGCCATACGGGAAAGGACGTGGAACGCGGCGACCGCATCTCGGAATACTGGGCAGCGGAACTGCTGAAGAACGACGTGGGGGCGGTGGAGTGCCAGATACGACGGCTGAAGGTGGCCAGGACGCAGGGGCAGTTCGACACGCTGGTGTCGTTTGCCTTCAACCTGGGCATCGACCGCCTGCAACATTCCACGCTGCTGAAGGTGATACGCCAGGGCGGCAGCCGTAACCAGATCTGCAAGGAGTTCAGGCGGTGGGTCTTTGCCGGCGGACAACGGCTGAGAGGACTGCAGCGGCGCAGGGAGTGGGAAGCGAAGCGGTTCTTTGAGAATTAAAAAAATCAACTTTCGCAAGTTGAGGAGTTAAAAGGAATAACTCCTTCTAACTCCTTTTAACTACTAAAGTTGAGCGAATGCGAAACTTGAATAAAAAAATTAAAGAGTAAAAAAAATTAAAGAATTATGAAGAAGTACGTATTTTTGTTGGATGCCCTTAATCTGCTGAACAAGGTGGTGAACGAGGGTAGGAGAGTAGAGGGTGTGCTGTTTAGAGACGAGAGCACGGGTAACCTGACCTTTAAGCCTTACCACAGACGGGGGCTGCACAAGATGCCCGACCGGCTGATAGCACGGCTGGAGCATGGATGGGTGAAGGAGTCTACAGAGCGCATCAAGGTGTATGAGAGCATTCCCAAGGTCATCGGCACTACGCGGGTGATGACGGTCCTGGAAAGGGAGGGCAAAGAGGTGAAGAATGCACTGATAGACCGCGAACTCATTGAGTTCATGTAAGAAATATTAATTGTGAATTGCGAATTAAAAGTATGGCAAGAATAGATCTTGGAGACAACATGAGGAAGCCCGTGACGGTGATGGCCACCGCCACGGCTTTCTACCAGCGGACTGACAGCGAGAAGACAGGACGCATCTGCGCCGAACTGACCGACATACTGGAACAATGGCAGCGCGGGGAACTGACGAAGGAGGAGTATAGGGCCAAGAAAAGCAGCCTGAAACTGGGCGCCGCGTTCTATACGCCGCATGCCCACTTCAACAAGGGCTACAAGAGCGGCGAAGGCGAGCCCGTGGACTCGGGCAAGGCGCTCATCGACGTGGACGGCAACCCCAACGGCCGCGAGATCTACGAACAGCGGCTGAAGGGTAGGGAACGGGCACTGGGCGTCAACATGATGAACATCTCCATCAGCGGCACCGGCTTCGCCGTGCTCTTCGACATGCCCGAGGGCATGACACGGCAGCAGGCACAGGCTTGGATGGCCCACGAACTGGGCGACGTGGACTACGACAAGGCGGTGCACGAGCGCGAACGCGGCATCTATATCCCCTGCAGGGAGTATATACTCTATATCGACGAGGAACTGATGTTTGGCGACGAACTGCACCCGGCCGTTCTGAGTGAAGAGTGTAGAGTGAATAGTGAAGTCTCTCAACCCTCAACTCTCAACCCTAAGCAATACCCGAAGGAGTATCACGGCATGACGTTTGACGACATCCTGAAGAAATACTGGGAGGTGAACAACGGCGGCTACGAGCCTACGGAGGGCGACAGAGACACGCTGACATTCCAGTTGGCCAGCGACCTGCGGCATATCTGCGGCAAGAACTTCGCATGGCTCGACCAGGTGATACCCTGCTACGACGGCTTTCCCCTGGAGGAGAAACGACAGAAGATAAGAAACGCGCTGGCCTCGAAATACGAGGGCATGCCCACACGACTGAAAGCGGCCATCGACGCACTGGAGAGGGAAAAGCGAGGAATGAGATTTGCTGCCGCTGCAGCAACGGGAAGCGACGGCGGGCAAGACCAGACGCTTCTCCCGCCGGCGATGCCGAAACGGCTGCCACGGCTGGTGAAACTGCTGACGAGCAAGACACCCGACGAATACAAGGCGGCCGTGGCCCATGCGGTGTTCCCGCCGCTGGGCACGCACCTCTGCGGCGTGAGGTTTAAATATACCGACAACGTGGAGCACGAGGCCACGCTGATGAACTGCCTGATGGCCGGCACGGGGGCTGGCAAGGGCTGCATAGACGAGCCCATAAGCCATATCATGGCCGACATCAAGCGGCGCGACGAGGACAACGTGCACCGCGAGGCCGAATGGAAGAAGGACTGCCAGAAGAGGGGTGCCAACAAGGACAAGATGACCAGACCCGAGGGGCTGGTGATACAGATCATCGATGCCGACATGACCAAGCCTGCACTGGTGCAGCGCATGGACGATGCCGAGGGTCACTTCGTATATGTGAAACTCAACGAACTGGACCTCTTCGAGCAACTCAAAGGGCAGACCGGCAAGCAGCATTTCCAACTGATGTGCCTGGCCTTCGACCCGGGTGCCGAGTACGGACAGACACGCGTAGGCATGCAGAGCGTCACCGCCAGGCCGCAGTGCCGTTTCAACTGGAACGCCTGCACCACCATCATCAAAGGGCGCCGTTTCTTCCGCAACGTGCTGACCGACGGCCCCATATCGCGCATCAACTTCTGCACCATACCAGAGACGGAGATAGGCTGCGAACAGCCCGTCTACGGCAACTACGACGCAGAGTTTGACGAAGCCCTGAGGCCTTATATCGACAACCTGGTGCAGGCACGCGGACTGACAGACTGCCAGCAGGCCACACGGCTGGCCAAGAGCCTGCAGCAGGAGTGTGCCGAGTTTGCAAGGCTGAGCCAGAGCGAGGTGTACTGGAACCTGTCGCACCGCGCATGTGTCATAGCATGGCTGAAGGCCTGCGTGCTCTATGTGGCCAACGGCATGAAATGGGAGAAGACGATAGATGATTTCATACGCTGGAGCCTGAACTACGACCTGTGGTGCAAGATGCAGTTCTTCGGCCAGAGCATTGCCAAGGCCATGAGCGGCGATGACTCGCGTATAGGCCAGCGCGGCCCGCGAAACATGCTTGAAATGCTGCCCGAGGTGTTTACCATCGAGGATGCCAGGCGCGTGCGCCGTCAGCAGGGCAAGGATGCCGAAGGCACGACCAACATGCTCTCTCAGTGGAAGCACCGCGGCTACGTCTTACAGATGACAGATGACAGTTTTAAGAAAGTAATTGTGTAGTTAATTGTGTAGTTAAAAGGAGTTAAGGGAGTTTGTGTAGTTAAAAGGAGTTAAGGGAGTTAAAGTAGTTAAAGGACGTTAGATTTGCCATTAAGTAACGAGAATCGGCATTATGATAAATAGGTAAAACTATCCTCGCTCCTCGTACCTCGTACCTCGCACCTCGAAACATTACAGGATTTTCTGCATAACGATGGCATCATGATACATGGTGCCATCGTATAGCCAGTCTGATAGCGAGGCAGAACGGTGATAGCCCAACTGCTGGAAAAGACGTAAGGCCACACTGTTGCCGGCACAAACGATGGCATAGACCTGATGCAGGTGAAGCGTCTGGCGCACATAACGATGGATATGATTCAGGGCTGCCTGTGCATAACCCCTCCGGCGGTATTCGTTGAGCACGACAATGCCCAGTTCGGCTTTCTGGTTTTTGGGGTCGAACGACAGGATGTCGGCCATGCCCACCACCTGGCCCTGTGAATCCTCTATGACGAGCCTCACCTGCTTGTCGGTGAAGATGTCGCCAGTGGTGTCGGCCATGAACTGATGCAAGAAAAAGCGGGAATACGGCACGTTGGTAGGTCCCAGACTCCATAGCGTCTCATCGTTCTCGATGTGATAAAGCAAGTCCAGATCCTCTGGCTCCAACGCCCTTAAGCGAACAAAAGATTCTTCATTCTTCATTCTCATTATTCATTCTTCATTTCCTGATGACCTCCCACGGAGTGATGATGACATGGCTTTTGCTGCTATAGGTTCCTATGAGTATTCGAGGATGGCTGGCGGCCTCTGTGATAATCTGTTCGAAGGAAAGCGTGTCTGTGTCGTAGACCATGCATGAACAGGCAGCGGCGACCCCGGCGGGAAAACCGCCGGGCACGGACGAACCAGCGGCAGCGGGCACGGACGAACCAGCGGCGGGCACCGAAAGGCCCCTGCGCCTGGCTATTGCGCGGCAGTCGGCCATCATCTGCTCACTGCCCATGAAGGCATAGACCACCTCATCAGAGCGATGCGTATGGAGCCCGAGCGACTCCTGTAGATAGGAGTAGAGCATCTGTATCAGCGCAATAAAGGCGCGGAAATAGATGGCCAGTTTGATAGGAAGGGTGACGAGCAGACTGAGATGGCCATAGTGCTTGCGGAAGAAGATGAGCATGGCCTGATAGAACACATGCACGTAGCGGTAACTGGTCTTCTGCGTGGACTCGCCCTTGTAATGCACCATGCGGGCAGGCACATACCAGTTTTCGTAGCCGGCCTTCAACACCCTGTAGGACAGGTCGATATCCTCGCCATACATAAAGAAATCCTCGTCGAGCAGCCCTACCCTGTCGAGTGTCTCATGGCGCAGCATCATGAACGCCCCGCTAACCACATCGATCCTGGCGGGCTGGTCCCAAGGCAGGTGACTCATGTAGTAACGCTTTGAGAAGCCCAGCATCTTCAGGAACGACACGTAGGGCGTGGGCAGTCCGCGGCGCGACTCGCGAGCCACGGTGCCGTCGGCATTGTGCATCATCACGCCCACGGCTCCCGACTGTGGGTGGGCATCCATGAAGTCGACGACGCTGCGCAGGCTGTCCTCGCCCACGAAGGTGTCGGGATTGAGCAGCAGCACGTATTCGCCGCGAGCCTGACGGATGGCAATGTTGTTGGCTTTGGCAAAGCCCAGGTTATGGCTGCTTTCTATCAATGTGATGCTGTCGTGGAACCGCTCTTTCAGGTAGTCTGCTGAGCCGTCGCCGGAATCATTGTCTACGACGAAGATCTCACAGTCCATGCCTTGCGTGGCCCGTTGCACACTGACGATGCACTGTTCCACGAAATAGCGCACATTATAATTGACTATGATAACAGACAGTTTCATATTTCTTCTTCAGCCCCTCTTTGTAGGTTGTCGTCTGTGTCAGAGGCTGCTGTGGTCTCTGCCTTGCAGCGACTCATGGTGGGATAGACGAAAGGCAAGGTGAGCAGCACCATCACGGCCAGATAGCCGTAGGCCGGCTCAAAGCCGTATATATAATATAATAAGGTGTTGACAAGGAGCACGGACTCTAACATCAGCAGGCGCAGCGCGCCCCATCTGAGCAATGCCTGCGCAGGCCGGGCCTTGAGTGCACTGTCTACAGACTGGAACTTGAAAAGGCGCAGTGCGAGGGGCACGACGGCCAGCGTGAGCAGAATCATCATCATCTGGACGATATAGTTGGAGCGGCTGTCGTGCTTGTAGGCCAGCACGCCCATGTCAATGTCCAGAAACTCGCCACACACATAGACAGCACCCGACATCAGAAGCCATGTCCAGAATACCGTCATCAATATATTCCTTGTCCTTGCCATCAGTTTTTTTTATTCTTTAATTTTTTAATTATCCACGAACGGTGTCCTGTTCAGTATGGAGCGTCCAAGGGTCACCTCGTCAGTATATTCCAGTTCGTTGCCAACGGCTATACCCCTTGCAATGATGCTGACCTTCACTTGGAAAGGGGCCAACTTGCGGAAGATGTAGAAGTTGGTGGTGTCGCCCTCCATCGTGCTGCTGAGCGCGAGGATAACCTCCTTGATGCCGCCTTCGGCCACACGAGCCACCAGCGAGTCTATCTCCAGGTCACTGGGACCGATGCCGTCCATGGGCGAGATCAATCCACCAAGGACATGATACAGGCCAGTGTACTGCTGCGTGTTCTCCACGGCCATCACGTCCTGGATATTCTCCACCACACAGATCAGACTCGTGTCGCGCCGATGGTCAGAGCAGATAGGACAGACATCCTGGTCGCTGATGTTATGGCACACGCGGCAGAATTTCACCTCACGTTTCATGTGGTCGATGGCCTCAGTAAAGAGCGTCACCTCTTCCCCACCCTGCCTCAACAGATAAAGCACCAGGCGCAAGGCCGTCTTGCGTCCTATGCCCGGCAGTTTGGAAAACTCCTGCACCGCCCGCTCCAGTAGTCGTGATGGATATTGCTGGGTCATCAACTATGAACTATGAACTATGAACTATGAACTATGAACTAATCTCCGACAGTTCCAGCCATCGCATGGATTTTTCATCGAGTTCGTCCTTCAGCAGCGGCAGGCGCTTGCTCAAGCGGGTAATCTCTTCCACGGAAATAGTCCCTGTGCTGAGGGCATCCTCTATCTGTCTCTGTTCCTCTTCCAGCGCGGCAATGTCTTTTTCCAGTTGTTCAAACTCACGCTTCTCCTTGAACGACATCTTCTTTCTCTGAGGAGCAGCGTTCTGCGAATGGGCGGCAACGGGGGCTGCCTTGGCATTTGCACTCGCAGCCTTGGCCGATTCCTTTGGCTGAAGCGACAACCACTCCCTGTACTGTGTATAGTTGCCTGGGAAGTCCTTAATCTCGCCCTGCCCCTTGAACACCAGCAGATGGTCTACCACCTTGTCTGTGAAATAGCGGTCGTGGCTGACCACGATGACACAGCCTGGGAAATCCTGCAGGTATTCCTCCAGTATCTGCAACGTCACGATGTCGAGGTCGTTGGTAGGCTCGTCGAGCACCAGGAAATTGGGGTTGCGCATCAGCACCGTGCAGAGATAGAGTTTGCGTTTCTCGCCGCCAGAGAGTTTATACACATAGTTGTGCTGCTGCTCTGGCGAGAACAGGAAATGCTGCAGGAACTGGCTGGCCGAGAGGTGACGGCCGCTGCCCAGGTCAACATATTCGGCAATGTCGCGCACCACGTCGATGACCTTCTGCTGGTCGTCGAACTTCAGCCCCTCCTGCGAGAAATAGCCAAAGCGCACGGTGTCGCCCACGACGATGCGCCCCTCGTCGGGCTGTATCTCCCCAAGCAGCATCTTCAGGAATGTGGACTTCCCTGTGCCGTTGTTGCCCACGATACCCATCTTCTCGAAGCGCGAGAAGTTGTAGTAGAAGTCTTTCATGATGACACAGGGCACAGCGTCGTCTCTCATTTCTCCTTTCTCATTTCTCATTTGGCCATAGGCCTTGGAGATATACTGGCACTCGAAGATCTTGGACCCGATATATACGTTGGAGGCCTTCAGCCGGATGGTTCTTTCCTCTATCCTTGACTTGGCAATACGTTCCAGGTCGTAGAAGGCATCCTCGCGATACTTGGCCTTATGGCCTCGCGCCTGAGGCTGACGGCGCATCCAGTCCAACTCCGTGCGATACAGGTTGTTGGCCCGCATGATTTCTGCCCGGCGATTGTCTATGCGCTCCTGGCGTTTCTCCAGGTAATAGGAATAGTTGCCGCGATAGGTATAGATGGTCCTGTCGTCGATTTCCAGTATGACGGAGCACACACGATCCAGGAAATAGCGGTCGTGAGTAACCATGAGCAGCGTCTTTTCCCCTCGGCTGAGGAATCCCTCCAGCCACTCAATCATCTCCAGGTCCAGGTGGTTGGTAGGCTCGTCGAGTATCAGCAGATCGGGTTCCGTTATCAGCACATTGGCCAGGGCCACACGTTTCTGCTGGCCGCCGCTGAGTTGTCCGATGGGCTGCTGCAGGTTGCGTATCTTCAACTTCGTCAGGATCTGCTTGGCCTTCAGCACCTTCTCATCATCGCCCTGATGGTTGACTTCGTCGAACTCCGTCACGACTCGGCCGTCCATGCAAACCTGACGACCCTCGCTGTTCCGTCGTTTAAAACAGGCATCCAGCACCGTGTCGTCAGGATTGAACTGGGGCGACTGTTCGAGATAGCCCACCTTCAGGTCGCGCCTATAAATAATACTGCCGCTGTCGTACCCGTCTTTACCTGTAAGCAGCGACAGCAGCGTAGATTTTCCAGTACCGTTCTTAGCAATGAGACCCACCTTCTGCCGTTCGGCAATAGAGAAACTGATGTTTTCGAAGAGTATCAGCGAGCCGAACGACTTGGTGAGGTTCTGCACCTCCAGATATGGTGTCTCCTTAGCCATTCGATGTCAGCGACTTGTTGATTTGCTCTATGTACCCAAGCACATCGTCGCGGCCGCGAGCCTTTTCTGCCGATGTAATGAAATATGGCGGCATCTCTTCCCACGTCTCCAGCATCTTCCTAACGTAAGCATCCACACTGGCTTTCACCTTCTGCTCCGACAGTTTGTCGGCCTTGGTAAACACGATGGAGAAAGGTATGCCCGACAGGCCGAGCCACTCGATAAACTCAAGGTCGTTTTTCTGTGGTTCCAGCCTGATGTCAACAAGCACGAAGACGTTGACCAGTTGCTCCCTTCCAAGGATATAGCCACGAATCATCTGGTCGAGTTTGGCCACCTCGGTCTTCGAGCGCTTGGCAAAGCCATAGCCGGGGAGGTCTACCAGATACCATTCACGGTTTATGAGGAAATGGTTGATAAGCAGCGTCTTGCCTGGTGTGGACGAGGTCTTGGCCAGTTTCTTGTTTCTGGACAGCATGTTGATAAGGCTCGACTTGCCAACGTTTGAGCGGCCTATGAAGGCATACTCCGGCTTCGAGTCTTTAGGACACATCCCCACATTGGGCGATGACAACGTAAATTCTGCAGTCTTTATTTCCACCTAACTCTAAACTCTGAACTATGAACTCTGAACTATGAACTCTAAACTCTAATCTCTGAACTCTAAACTCTAAACTACCTGATTCTGTCGAGCGACTTAACCAGTTTCTCGTCCTTGACAATAGCCTTGCGGGCCAAGAACAGGAAGAGCACGGCCACCATAGGCAGGGCGCAATACCACTCCAGCACAGGCTGCATAACGGCGAGCACGATGTAGTAGACAACGCCCAATCCCATGAGCACAGCACACAGATTAGCCTGAAAGGGCCTGTTCTTAAAAAGAAAAATGGTTGCCAAGGTCACCAATGCCATGGCACCCACCATGCCCTTGTTGTAGGACATAGGCTCGAAAACGGCGCCTACTGCCAAAGCCACGACAGCCAACAGCAGCCAGACGGTCTGAATACGCTGTATCATGCCTCTACTGCTTGAACTTCCTTGACCGGGTCACGCCAATACACTTTACCTTCCACAAACTCCTGGGTGGCCAGCAGCGAGGGCTTGGGCAACTTCTCATAGTAGCGCGAGATCTCTATCTGCTCACGATTCTCGAACACCTCCTCCAACGAGTCGTTGTAAGAAGCAAACTCTGCCAGTTTCTTCGACAGGTCTTCCTTGATCTGAACGCTGATCTGATTGGCACGCTTGGCTATGATGGCAACACTCTCGTAGATGTTGCCGGTCTCGTCGCAGAGATCCATAATGTTTCGTGTCACGGTGTTTACCGGTGCTTTTGATTTCTTGTAATCCATTGTATTTAAATGTTTTAATTCTTTGTTATCTTCTTACATTTGGCTATGTATTTCACTGCCAGAGGTTTCTCCTTAGAGTCGGGATATTCGTTGAGGAAACCATAGCACTCGTCCTCGGCATCCTGATAACGCTCCAGTTTCCTGTCGTCGCTCGAGTTCTGGGCCAGTTCAAACTTGCTCTTCATAATCAGCAAGGCAAATTCCTCGCGGTGGTCAGAGTAAGGATAGTTCTTCAAAGCGTTCTGGGCCACGATGATACTCGACGAGTAGTTGCTCTCGCTGTTGGAATTGACGTTGCCGAAATAGCCGCCAAGGTTGTAATAGAGTTGGGCAGACAGCAACTCCTTCATCACGAGTTTTTCCTGCAACTCGTACAGGCGGCTCTGCGCATTGCTGCGCAGCGCAGAGTTGGGAAACAGGTCCATGAACTGCTGATAGGCATTGATGGCACCAATAGTAGGCGTCTGGTCCAGGCGCGGCTCGGGTGCGCTCTCATAAAGAGCCTGACCCACATAGTACATGGCATGCTCGGCATAAAGGCCCTTGGGATAGGAGGTGTAATACTTCTTAAACGTAGCCGATGCCGACTCATAGTCACCATTCATATATTGCGACATGGCCAGCATATACAATGCCTCTTCGCCTGTCTCAGAGCCTTTCTTCAAGGTGATGAGGTCTTGGAGCAAAGTCTCGGCATGCGAAAAACTGCCCTCTGCAAAACATTGCTTGGCATACTCATAGCGATAGTCGAAGTCGCCGTGCTTTAATACTTTGTTAAACTCGCCCGAACATCCTACCAAGACAGTCGAGAGAATGGCTATAATGATGAGTCTTATTTTCATTATTATTGGTTTTGGACTGCAAAAGTACACATTTTTGCAGGAATAACAAAGCGTTTACAGATTTTTTAACCGCAGATTATACAGATTTCACAGATTATTTGTAATTTTGCAGGTTGAAATGGATTTTATACTCACATCAAAGTTTCAGCCAACAGGCGACCAGCCAGAGGCTATCAGTCAACTGACAGAGGGTGTCAGGAGGGGCGACCGTGCACAGGTGTTGCTGGGTGTCACTGGCTCTGGCAAGACCTTTACGATGGCCAACGTCATTGCCAACATCAACCGCCCTACCCTGATATTAAGTCATAACAAGACACTCGCAGCGCAACTCTACGACGAGATGAAGGGCTTCTTTCCTGACAATGCCGTAGAGTATTATGTAAGTTATTATGACTATTATCAGCCAGAAGCCTATCTGCCTGCGAGCGACACATACATAGAGAAAGACCTGGCTATCAACGAGGAGATTGACCGCCTGCGACTATCGGCAGTAAGTAGTTTGCTTTCAGGCCGTAAGGATGTGATTGTTGTATCTTCTGTTTCATGTATCTACGGCATGGGGAGCCCTAATGCCCTTTCTGAAAACGTCATCGAAATACGCCAGGGACAGAACATCGAGCGCAATGCTTTGTTAAGAAAATTGGTACAGTCGCTATATGTCAGAAACGACCTCACACTGGAGCGGGGAAACTTCCGCGTCAAGGGCGACACCGTCGACATCTACATGGCTTACAGCGAGAAGATTCTGAGGGTCACATTCTGGGACGACGAGATTGATGCCATCGAGGAACTGGACCCTGTCACGATGCTTCGCCTGGGACGCTATGCCGACTATAAACTCTATCCTGCCAACCTCTTCATGACCACGCAGGAACAGACCAACAAGGCCATTCACGATATCCAGGACGACCTGACAAAACAAGTGGCCTTCTTCGAGGAGATGGGCGACGGCATCAAGGCCCAGCGCATCAAGGAGCGCGTGGAGTACGACATGGAGATGATCAAGGAACTGGGCCACTGTTCAGGCATAGAGAACTATTCCAGATATTTCGACGGACGGCAGCCGGGCGAACGACCCTATTGCCTGCTGGACTTCTTTCCAGACGACTTCCTGCTCTTTATTGACGAGAGCCATGTGTCAGTGCCACAGATAGGAGCCATGTATGGCGGCGACCGTGCCCGCAAGACCAACCTCGTGGAATATGGATTCCGCCTGCCCGCCGCCTTCGACAACCGCCCGCTCACCTTTGAGGAGTTTCAGAAAGAGGTGCATCAGGTCATCTATGTGTCGGCCACGCCTGCCGACTTTGAACTTCAGGAGGCCGAGGGCATTGTCGTGGAACAGTTGATTCGTCCCACGGGCCTGCTCGACCCGCGCATCGAGGTACGTCCGTCAGAGAACCAGATTGACGACCTGCTCGAAGAGATACGTCAGCGCACCGTTGGCGCCGACCCCGCCGTTGGGTCGTCGCGTGTGCTTGTCACCACCCTGACAAAGAAGATGGCCGAGGAACTGTCGGAATACCTGCTCAACCACGGCGTGCAGACGGCCTATATACATAGCGACGTAGGCACGCTCGACCGTGTGCAGATCCTGGAGAAACTGCGTCAGGGCGAATACGACGTGCTGGTGGGTGTCAACCTGCTACGCGAGGGCCTCGACCTCCCAGAGGTGTCGCTCGTAGCCATCCTCGATGCCGACAAGGAAGGCTTTCTGCGCAGCCGCCGTTCATTAGTACAGACGGCCGGCCGTGCGGCGCGTAATGTCAACGGACTGGTTATCATGTATGCCGACACGATAACCCGCTCCATGGAAGAGACCATCAACGAGACCAACCGCCGCAGGATGAAGCAGTTACACTACAACGAGGAGCACCATATCACCCCCACACAGATCACCAAGTCGCTGAAGAGTGCACTGAGCCGTGACGACCGTCCAGACATCAAAGAACTGAAGACGCTCAACGCTCAACACTCCGCTCTCAACTCACAGATGGATATGGCTGCCGACCCCATAGAGCAGCGCATGACACGCCCGCAACTGGAGAAACTCATTGCAGAGACCACACGACGCATGAAAGAGGCGGCCAAGCAGTTGGATTTCCTGCAGGCCGCCCAATATCGCGACGAGATTATCCGTATGCAAAAAGAACTGGAAATGAAGTAGCCGCAAAAACTAACCTCTCATTTCTCAACTCTCAACTCTCATCTCTCAACTCTCAACTATCAGAACTCACTGGTGAAGTGGAACTGGATATGCTCAAAGTCCTGCTGGGCCATCTGTAGCACGTAGCCGGAGTCGGCCAGGAACACATCCCTACCCTCTTTGTCCTTCGCCATATACTGATACTTGCGCTTCTTGAAGTTCTCCAGTTCCTTTTCATCGTTACTGGAAATCCAGCAAGCCTTATAGAGATGCACCGGCTCCCAGCGGCACTTGGCGTTATACTCGTTTTCCAGACGATATTGTATCACCTCAAACTGCAACTGACCAACAGTGCCGATAATCTTGCGGTTGTTAAACTGGTTGACAAACAACTGGGCAACACCCTCGTCCATCAACTGGTCGATGCCTTTCTGCAACTGCTTGGACTTCATCGGGTCGTCGTTCTCGATATACTTGAACAACTCTGGCGAGAACGACGGCAAGCCACGGAAATGTATAGCCTCGCCCTCAGTCAGTGTGTCGCCAATCTTAAAGACACCGCCTGTATCTGGCAGGCCGACGATATCGCCAGGCCAGGCTTCGTCGATAGTGCTCTTGCGCTGTGCCATGAACTGCGTGGGCGAGGTGAAACGCATGGTCTTGCCTTGGCGCACATGCAGATAGGGCACGTTGCGCTGGAACTTGCCGCTGCACACCTTACAGAAAGCAATACACGAGCGGTGGTTGGGGTCGATGTTGGCAGTAATCTTGAAGATAAAACCAGTGAACTTAGGCTCTTCAGGCTCCACCTCGCGCTCTTCGGCCTTGGTGGGACGCGGCGACGGGGCTATCTCCACAAAGCAGTTCAACAGTTCCTGCACGCCGAAATTGTTCAGGGCAGAGCCAAAGAAAACGGGTGCCACCTCTGCAGCACGATATGTCTCAACATCGAATTCAGGATAGACACCGTCGATAAGTTCCAGGTCATCACGCAACTTCCCGGCATCGGCTTCCCCCACGTGGGCATCAAGGTCGGCAGAACCAACCTCCACGCTCACTTTTTCCGTCACGCGCTGCTTGTCGGGCGTAAACAGGTCGAGTTTCTGTTCATAGATATTATACACACCCTTGAACTTCGCACCCTGGTTGATGGGCCATGAGAGCGGACGCACCTTGATTTCCAGTTCCTGCTCCAACTCGTCGAGAAGGTCGAAGGGGTCGCGGCCTTCACGGTCCATCTTGTTGATGAAGATGATGACGGGGGTCTTGCGCATGCGGCAGACGGTCATCAGTTTGCGCGTCTGCGTCTCCACGCCCTTCGCACCGTCTACCACGATGATGGCCGAGTCGACGGCGGTCAGCGTGCGGAAGGTGTCCTCGGCAAAGTCCTGGTGGCCGGGGGTGTCGAGGATGTTCACCTTGTACTCGATGTCTGAGCCATCGGGAGTATAGTCGAACTCCATCACCGACGTTGACACGGAGATACCTCTTTGCTTCTCTATCTCCATCCAGTCGCTGGTGGCTGTCTTCTTGATCTTATTGTTCTTCACTGCGCCTGCCACCTGAATCTGACCGCCAAAAAGCAGGAATTTCTCAGTCAGCGTGGTCTTACCGGCATCGGGGTGCGAAATAATCGCAAACGTCCTACGTCTTTCTATCTCTTTAATCACAACTCTAAACTCTAATCTCTAAACTCTAATCTCTAAATTCTAATCTCTAAACTCTAAACCAAATTTGCGGTGCAAAGGTAAGAAAAAGTTCATAGTTCATGGTTCATAGTTCATAATTTTTATGCAAAATGATGTTAATTCGCTGTTAATTATGATTGATGAATTGTTAATTATAAATTATGAATCATTAATTATTAATTATGAATTATGAACTATGAACTAAAATCATTAACTTTGCACCCTAATTATGACGTATGAATTGTGAATTGTGAATTATTAATTGTGAATTGTGAATTGTGAATTATAAATTATGAACATACTTGAACTGAGTGAACAAGAAATCCTTCGCCGACAGTCGCTCGACGAACTGCGCAAGATGGGTATCAATCCCTATCCTGCTGCAGAGTATCCCGTAAACGCATGGAGCACCGACATCATCAACGACTTTGAGGACCTGCCCGTCATTGGAAAAGACGAGGAGGGCAACGATGTGCGCGAGACGGCCACAGCAGAGAACAGCCGCATGGTGAGCATCGCCGGACGTATCATGAGCAAGAGCATCATGGGTAAGGCCGCCTTTGCCAAGTTGCAGGACTCAAAGGGCCGCATTCAGGTGTACGTTCAGCGCGATGCCATCTGTCCGGACGAGAACAAAGACCTATATAATATTGTATTCAAGAAGTTGCTCGACCTGGGCGACTTCATCGGCGTGAAGGGCTACGTGTTCCGCACGAAGACGGGCGAGATCAGCGTTCACGTGATGGATATGACCGTGCTGAGCAAGAGCCTGAAGCCGCTGCCGGTGGTTAAGACGGATGCCGACGGCAAGGTATATGATGCCTTCGACGACCCAGAGTTACGCTACCGTCAGCGCTACGTGGACCTGGTGGTGAATGCCGGCGTGAAAGAGACATTCCTCAAGCGTGCCACCATCATACGCACCCTGCGCAGCATCCTCGACAATGCCGGTTATACGGAGGTCGATACGCCTATCCTGCAGAACATCGCAGGCGGTGCCTCGGCACGTCCGTTCATCACCCATTTCAACGCCCTGAATCAGGACATGTACATGCGTATCGCCACAGAGTTGTACCTGAAGCGCCTCATCGTGGGTGGCTTCGAGGGTGTCTATGAGATGGGCAAGAACTTCCGCAACGAGGGTATGGACAAGACCCACAACCCAGAGTTCACCTGCATGGAACTCTATGTGAGTTACAAGGATTTGCTGTGGGGTATGACCTTCACGGAGAATATGCTGGAGCAGATCTGCACGGCCGTCAACGGCAAGCCCGAGGTGGAGATCGACGGTAAGATTATCTCGTTCCGTGCACCCTTCCGCCGCCTGCCTATCCTCGATGCCATCAAGGAGAAGACCGGATTCGACTGCGACGGCAAGACGGAAGACGAGATCCGACAGTTCTGCCTCAGCAAGGGCATGGAGGTCGACGAGACCATGGGCAAGGGTAAACTCATCGACGAACTCTTTGGTGAGTTCTGCGAGGGCACTTTCATCCAGCCCACCTTCATCACCGACTATCCCGTGGAGATGAGCCCATTAACAAAGATGCACCGCTCGAAGCCGGGCCTCACCGAGCGTTTCGAACTGATGGTCAACGGCAAGGAACTGGCCAACGCATACTCTGAACTCAACGACCCCATCGACCAGGAAGAGCGCTTCAAGGAGCAGATGCGACTGGCTGCCAAGGGCGACGACGAGGCAATGATCATCGACCAGGACTTCCTCCGTGCCCTGCAATACGGCATGCCTCCCACCTTCGGCATCGGCATCGGCATCGACCGTCTGGTGATGGTGCTCACGGGCAAGTTCGCCATCGGCGAGGTGATGCTGTTCCCACAGATGAAGCCCGAGAAGAAGGCTCCGCAGAGCAGCATCCAGGAATGGGCAGCCATCGGCGTGCCCGAGGACTGGGCCTACGTGCTGCGCAAGGCTGGCTTCTACCTCATCCAGGACATCAAGGACGAGAAGGCACAGGGCCTGCAGCAGAAGATTGGCGAGATCAACAAGAAATTCAAACTCGGCTACGAGAAGCCATCACTGGACGAAGTACAGGGTTGGATAAATAAAAGCAATACGCTGCAGGACAAATCATAATTACTCATTACTCATTACTCATTAGAACGAGTATGTACGACTGCGGTAAGATAGCCATTATTGGTGGCGGTTCATGGGCAACGGCCATTGCCAAGATTGTGGTGGGAAAGACCCATCACATAGGCTGGTATATGCGCCGCGACGACCAGATCGAGGACTTCAAGCGGCTGACCCATAACCCCAGTTATCTGACCAGCGTTCATTTCGACATCAACGAGATTGAGTTCAGCAGCGATCTCAACAAGATAGCCGATGCCTACGACACGCTGGTCTTCGTCGTGCCGTCGCCCTATCTGAAGAACCACCTGAAGAAACTGAAGGTCAGGCTGAAGGATAAGTTCATCGTTACCGCCATCAAGGGTATCGTGCCCGACGAGAACCTCATCTGTACGGAGTATTTCCATCAGGTCTTCGACGTGCCCCACGACAACCTGGCATGCATCGGAGGCCCCTCGCATGCAGAGGAGGTGGCGCTGGAACGACTGAGTTACCTGACGGTAGGCTGCTCGGACATGGAGAAGGCACAGGCATTTGCCGAGGTAATGAACAGTCAGTTTATCAAGACAAAGACATCTACCGACGTCATCGGCATAGAATACTCCAGCGTGTTGAAGAATGTATATGCCATCGCTGCAGGTATCTGCTCTGGCTTGAAGTTTGGCGACAACCTCCAAGCCGTGCTCATGGCCAATGCCGTGCAGGAGATGGCGCGTTTCCTCCAGAGCGTACACCCCATAGAACGCAACGTCTATGACAGCGTCTATCTGGGCGACCTGCTGGTAACGGGCTACTCCAACTTCTCGCGCAACCGCGTCTTTGGCACCATGATTGGCAAGGGCTACTCAGTTAAGAGTGCCCAGATGGAGATGGAGATGATTGCCGAGGGCTACTTCGGCACGAAGTGTATGAAGGAGATCAACCGCCACTGGCACGTCAACATGCCCATCCTCGATGCCGTCTATAATATATTGTACGAGCGCATAGCACCGCAGATAGAAATCAAACTGCTTACCGACTCATTCAGATAGAAGAGCCGTTATATCCGAATAATTATTAAACCAACCAATAAAAACAACACAATGAAAAGAGACAACACCGTTTTCGAGTTGATTGAGAAAGAGCATCAGCGCCAGTTGAAAGGCATTGAACTGATTGCCAGTGAGAACTTTGTTAGCGACCAGGTGATGGAAGCCATGGGCTCGTACCTCACCAACAAATACGCCGAGGGCTATCCCGGCAAGCGCTATTATGGCGGCTGTCAGGTGGTTGACGAAGTAGAGAGACTGGCCATCGAGCGCGTCTGCAAACTGTTTGATGCCGAATATGCCAACGTACAGCCGCACTCTGGCGCACAGGCCAACGCTGCCGTGCTGCTGGCCGTGCTGCAGCCTGGCGACACCTTCATGGGTCTAAACCTGGCTCATGGCGGTCATCTGAGCCACGGCTCACTGGTCAACACGAGCGGTATTCTCTATAAGCCCGTGGGCTATAACCTGAACAAGGAAACAGGACGCGTAGACTACGACGAAATGGAGCAACTGGCCTTGGAGCACAAGCCCAAACTCATCATCGGCGGTGGCTCGGCCTACAGCCGCGAGTGGGACTACAAGCGCATGCGAGAAATTGCCGACAAGGTGGGGGCCCTGCTGATGATTGACATGGCTCATCCTGCCGGACTCATCGCTGCCGGACTGCTGGAGAACCCCGTGAAGTGGGCACATATCGTGACCTCCACCACGCACAAGACCCTGCGCGGCCCGCGTGGCGGTATTATCCTGATGGGCAAGGACTTTGAGAATCCCTGGGGGCTGAAGACACCGAAGGGCGAGGTGAAGATGATGTCGGCCCTGCTCAACAGCGCCGTCTTCCCCGGACAGCAGGGCGGCCCGCTGGAGCATGTCATCGCTGCCAAGGCCGTGGCCTTCGGCGAGGCTCTGCAGCCAGAGTTCAAGGAGTGGGCAGTGCAGGTGCAGAAGAATGCAAAGGTGCTGGCCAATGAACTGGTGAAGCGTGGCTTCGGCATCGTTAGCGGCGGCACCGACAACCACTCAATGCTCGTTGACCTGCGTTCGAAGTACCCCGACCTGACGGGTAAGGTGGCTGAGAACGCCCTGGTGGCTGCCGACATAACGGTGAACAAGAACATGGTGCCGTTTGACTCCCGTTCTGCCTTCCAGACCTCTGGCATCCGTCTGGGCACGCCCGCCATCACCACACGCGGTGCCAAGGAAGACCTGATGGTGCAGATCGCTGCCTGGATAGAGGAGGTCCTCAACGACCCGACGAACGAGGAGGTCATAGCCAGCGTTCGCCAGCGTGTGAACGACAAGATGAAGGAATATCCGCTCTTTGCATATTGATTCTATATTTGTTTATCACGAATTAGAGAATTAGAGAATCTCTTTACCAAAACCTATTCCTTTGGTTTTTTCCGTTGCTGAAAAGAATCTCCAATTCTCTAATTCGTGATCATAAAAACGGGGAACTTGAATTACAGATAACGAAACGAACTACTGCTATTTATGAGAAAACTAATACTACTATTATTATCAACGTTATCACTTGCTCTCTTTGCAAATCCTGACATTACTTCTGGCAAGCGTTACCGCATAGTGTGTACACTTTACCAGAACGGCTGCGTGACTGATGGTGCCACAGCAGGACAGAACACACCACTCTATTACCTCGCAAAGGCTACCAATAGCAACGAGAACTACTGGATTGTCACTGAAGAAGAAGAGGGGTACTACTCCATCAAGAACGCCAAGACAGGGAAGTATATCACCTACGACGGCGTAAGAGAAGACAGCCCCACACTGCGCCGCTATGTCAGCATGACTGAAGAAAAGAACGGCAACTATTCCCTGTGGCTGTTCTCACAGCAGGCCGACGGCATCTATGCCGTCCGCAACGCCCAGCAGACCGACCATATCTGGGATGTGCGTACAGACTCCTACTGCGTGGGTACCTATTCCAACAACAATGTGGCCAACGACAACCAGCGCTTCATCATCTATGACGAGCAGGGCAACCAGGTGACAGAGAAAGCAGTAACACCTGTCAACGTGGAAGGCTATGACGTGTCAACATGGCTGGAGGCCACCGCAGAGTCGCCCGACGGCTGGACCTTTGAGGGGGATGCCTTTACCGACCCTGGGTTCGGAAACTATAGCAATGGCGAAGCATCAGTGGTGTCGCCCTTCCTGGAACGTTGGCAGGATAGCGGATGGGGAGGCCTGCCCGACAATGCCATGAAACAGACGCTGCAGCATCTGCCACAGGGCAACTATGTACTTGCTGCCGATATCATTGCCGTGCTTCAGCCTTCCAACAATTGGTGGGGTGCCGTGAGCGAGGAGGTGGGCCACGGCGTCTATCTCTTTGCCGATGACCAGCGCACGGAGGCAGGCACTCGTAATGAACTGCCCAAACGCTACACCGTGAACTTCACAGTTGGCAGCAACGGCAAGACTACCCTGGGTGTACGCATAGCCGACACCAACGCCAACTGGGTGGCCACCGATAATTTTGCGCTCTATTTCCAAGGCACCAGCGATGAACTGCTGGCGGGCGAGAAAGCCAAGGTGAAGGCCGAACTGACAGACTACTACAGCGCTGCCGAGGCAGAGATGATGATTGCCGCATGCGGCGATGACTTCGACGCACTGGAGCAACTGCGACAGAGCGTAGCACTCCTGCCCAAGCAAGACCCGCTGGCCAAAGTACTGAAGAACCTATGCATCGACGGACGTGCGATAGCATATGCAGAGTCCATAGGCCTGTATCTGGTGCCCGTTGCCGAAGAGAACTTCGACAAAGACTTCTCTGCTACCGTTACCTACGAACAGCGCGAAGGATGGGGTTACCTGTCAATCAACGGCTCGCCCATTGCATCGGGCAACAAATATGATTTCAAGGGCATGAAAGCCGGAAAGACCTATAAATTATCTTGCAAGAAGACCGACGGCACTGCCACTGAGACGCAGAGCATCACCTTCACCGCCCTGCCCGTAGTAAAAATCTACGGCTCGTTTAACAACGAATACAGCGAAGGTTATATCCAGGTCATCGAGCCGACCATGGACTCCATTGCCGACCTGCTCCACATGAAGGCCAAATGGCGCGGAGGCATCACCAACGGCAACGGCAAGCACAAGCGCAACTACCACATCAAACTGAAGGATGCCAGCGGCAACAAACTGGAGAAGAAATTCTTCGGACTCAGAAACGAC
>JAFSYY010000001.1 GCA_017455845.1 Prevotella sp.
CGTCCGTCATCCGTCATGCCATTCATCATGTTGCAGTCGAAACTCAGCAGTTTGCTGGCGTGTCCGTTTTGTGGGTTGTAGCTGTAGATGTCTGTTCCTGCGCCCAAATAGAAGTTGCCCTTCGAATCTCGGTATATGAACTCAGTCCAAGCCGGAGCAGTGGGATGGGAAACAATCTGGCCGTTGGCATTAAATCCGAAAACGCCCTCGTCACGAACAGTACACCAAGTAATACCATCATTGCCCTGATACAACGAGGATACATAGTTGCCTATGTCGTGTTTCTGATCCGAGAAGCTCCACGATGTGAACTGTGCCTTCTGGCCAGGGATGACGAGCAATCCCTTGTGCCAACAGCCCACCCAAACATTCCCCTGTCTGTCTTCAAACAAAGTCTGGATGGTGCTGGTGTTCATATTAACGCCCGACACATTAAACTGATACCTTTGTACTTTGCGTGCGCCTTTGGGAATCCACAACAGACCTCTTCCACGTGTACCAATATAAATATTTCCTTTATGGTCGCGCATCACCGTCCAATAATGGGGATTCAGCGATGCCACTTCCGATACGTCGAAATAGTCATCTTGAAACTGCCCGTCGGCAAATGCGCTAAGTCGGTAGCGGTTCATTATTAGAATCCTGCCACCGGCATCGGCAAACGCCATCGGAGGATCGTGCCGAGCAGTGAACACCTGCGGGTGTCTGCCAGGCTTGATGAGAGAGAAATCTTTGTTGCCATCCTTCCACAGACCACCGTCAGCATCCACCAAGAAATGTCCGAAGAACTTATCGTCGGCATTTGCCTCATAGTCTTTCAGTAGTGTCAGTGTGTGAGATGCGGCATCAGCCTGAAACAGTCCAAAGCCCGCTGTCCCCACCAACACTTTCCCGTCAGGCAGCTGGCAGATGTCACTGATACGAGCTCGCTCAAATTCCGAACTGCGATATCTGATGAAACTGTCAGTAGCATCGTCGTATCGCTGCAAACCAGTGTTCGTTCCCACCCACAGGTTCCCGCTCTTGTCACAGAACACCTTGTTGACAATGTTGAATATCAGCGAGGTCGTATCCTGCGGATTGTTCTTATAAACCGTGAACTTATAGCCGTCAAAACGGTTCAGTCCGTTCTCTGTGCCAATCCAGATGTAGCCAGCCTTATCCTGGCAGATGCTCGTGATATTCGTATTCGACAGCTTGTCGCTGGAAAAGAACAGTCCGCCTTGCGCCCATGCGCAAAGGCTGCGACTAAGCAAGAGCAGAGCCAAGCTGGCTTGCGCTCTGCCGCGCGTAAGCAGTCTCGACCGAAGGTCAAGGCAGCAGCTCCATAGAATGACCATCAATTCCAGTACCCTTTTCATGAATGTACAATCTTGCCTAATTCCAATTTTTCTGCAAAACTGCGATTTAGCGAGAGCAATGATGCTAGCATCAATTGCCGAGCGTGAGCAGTTTCGCAGCCTTCGGCTGCAAAGATACGAAATAACGGCGAAGAATCGGTTATCCTCCGCCAAGATTTAGGATTGTTTAGGAAGTTCTCAGCTCGCATGCTTCACGATGTAGTCGCGCTCGGCTATGCCGCTTTGCTTGCAAAGAACCATCGGGTGGGCAGGATGGTGTGCATCCAGACCATCGGCTTGGCCATGAAGCCGATGAGGTAGCGGGTCTTTGGACGGCGGGCATTGACGGCCTTGGAGATAGCCTTCGAAATGACC
>JAFSYY010000100.1 GCA_017455845.1 Prevotella sp.
AAAGTGCATCCGAAGACAGGTACAGGTAGACCTGAAGCCTTAAAAGGAGACCGAAACGGACAGTGGTCACGTGAAATAACCAAGAAGCACAGGCTGATATATGAGATTCACGACGAGGTGGTGTCTGTGATTGTGCTAACTGCCTACGGACACTACGGAGACAAATAACTGATGACAATCCACTTTTTTACTAACTTAATATTATCAATTATGAGAAAACTAAAACTATTACTCGTGTTTTGCCTGGTGGCGATAGCCGCCAGTGCAGCAGACTTCACTGACGGGGGTAAGTATTATCTGAAGAATACTGCCAGTGGTAAGTTTTGGGGTGCCGGCAGTAGTTGGGGAACCCAGGCCACGCTCGTAGAACACCCAGAGTATGTATGGTTACATCAGCAAAGCGATGGCCAATACACCATTGAGTCGCAGGTGTCCGATGGTGGTAGCAATAAGTATTTTGGCGGTGACTTTATGGATTCCGACAATGCTTGGTGGCTGACTTTCACCAAGAATGCGGACAACAAGTACACCATAGCAAGTGGAACCAATTATTTTGGTTATGACGGTGCTACTACCGTGTTGGGCAAGAATCTTGATGCATCAAGTTCCAACGTGCTTTGGGAAGTATTCTCCGAGGCAGACATGCGTACCGCTCTTGAGGCAGCCACAGTCGACGAACCCGTTGATGCCACATGGCTCATCCTCAACCCGAATTTCGGGCGCAACAACCGTTGGGGCGGTAGCCTCTCCACTAACAATGATCAGGTGAAAAACGCAGATCTTGGCTCTGCTTGGACATTCGATGCCAGCAACAAGAATGTAAACGGAGATGTCACTAACTATTGTGTAGAGTCGTGGCATGCAACATTCACTATGTCACAGGCATTGAGCAGCATTCCCAACGGAACATATAAGATGACCGCTCAGGGTTTCTATCGTCAGGAAGGCTCAGACAATGACAATCTGCCCTATTTCTATGCCAACGACGAGAAGCAGACTTTCCCGCTGAAAACAGGCTCGGAGAACAGTATGAGTGACGCTTCCGCCTCTTTCACCAATGGTTCCTATACGATAGACCCCATCTGGGTTTACGTAACCGATGGTAGTTTGACTGTTGGAGCTAAGAACGAAAGCAACACCGCCCTTTGGTGCATCTGGGACAATTTCGCGCTGACTTACTACGGCAATGTGACCATTACCGAGGCTAAACTGGCCAACTTTGTCAATGCCTATAAGGCAGCTCTTGCTGCTGCACAGGCATACCAGAGCGTCGACATGTTCGATGCTGACAAGACAGCACTCAACACTGCCATCAGCGAAAACACCTTAGACCTCACGGGTGACGTTACCGAAGATAATCTTACCACAGCCACAGCCAACTTGAACGCTGCTGCCGAGGCCGCTGCTACATCTGCACTGAAGTATGCTACCTATACTAATGCTCAGTCGCTGATTGGCAGCAATGAGAATGTTGACCTGACTCCACTGATTGTGAACCCCTCTTTCGAACAGGGCACAAACGGCTGGACTGTCGAGGGCGGTTTAGGCCCCCAGAGCAATGATTCTTTTGGCAAGACAGGTACTTATTACCTTGAGTACTGGCAGCCCAACGGCACAAAGAGCGTCACGCAGACTGTGGGCTATCTGCCTGCCGGTCTCTATAAGATGGAAGTGCGTGTGAAGGCTCGTGGCGTGACCTCTGCCAAGGTCTTCGCTGGCGGCATCGAACAGGCCGTCACCGTTGAAGACACTGAAAACGAATACACCGTGAACTTCGCACTTGATGAGAAGACCGATGCGCTTATCGGTTTCGAAGGCGTGGGTACTGGTGCTGGCAGCAGCTGGTTTGCACTCGACAACTTCCGCTTGACCTTCGTAGGTGGCCTGCCCACCGAGTTGGCCGCCGTCACGGGAAAGATGAACGCCGACGTGGCTGCTGCCCAGACTGCCGCTGTAGAGGCTTATAACGCTACTCAGAACGTAGAAAACTATAACGCTGCCTCGGCTGCTATAACTGCTGCTCAGGCTTCTGTTGACGCTTACGCTTCAGCTGCTGCCGCTATTGCCAAGGCAGAGGCACTGAAAGAGGCTAACAACTTCGTGACGGCAACTGCCGCCACCACTTTCGCAGAGGCCATCGCAAACATCAATACACCTTACAACGAAGGCACACTGACAGATGCTGATGCCGCCGCTGCCGGCACCACTCTGGGTGTCGTTGCTGTGGGTTGGCACGCCGCAGCCACTAATACTCCTGCCTCCAACTATATTGGAAGCACATGGCCTGCTACCTACACTATTAACGATTGGTCTGTAGAGGGCGAGAGCGACGGCAGTAACTTTGTCGTTCCCTTCTTCCAGAACTGGACTAACGACGATAACAGCCTTGCTGCCACCACGATGACCGGTACGCTGGAGGGTCTTACCTCTGGTACTTACAAAGTGAAGGCTTGGGTGCGTGTGCGTGCCAAGAACGAAGTCGCCGCAGCCGATGCCACAGGCATCACGATGGATGTCAACGGTGCTGATGCCGTCGACGTTACAGAGGGAACCCAGGTTGGCACGACACAGTTCCAGTTGGCAGAGTACGAAGCCACTGGCTATGTGCTCGATGACGGTATTCTCAGTGTGAACTTCAACATCGCCTCCGACAATAACGTCTCTTGGCTCTCCTATCAGAGCATATGCTACGAGCGCACAGGCGACATACCCGCTGCAGACGCTACTGACTATGCTGCCCTCACCGCGGCCATCCAGGCTGTGAGCAGCAATGTGGCCGGCTTCGAGGCTGGCGAGTACGCTCCTTACAACAACGTAGAAGCCTTTACCGCTCTCGCAGCTGCCCAGGCCATCGACCCGACGACTACCAATGTGAAAACTGTCGTCATGGCTGCAACCAATGCTCTGACCACTGCCACCTGGACGGCTAACACCGAGGAGGTGAACGCCATCTACGACGGATCGTTCAACCTGACCACCAAGACTGATGGAACATACATCCTCCCCATCGGTTGGACCAACCTGGGCTACAACACACGTGTCTATAATTCTTCGAACATGGGTGATAATACTGGCGTGAATGCTACATCGCAGACAGCCTGTATGTTTGCCAAGTTCACCACTGAGTATGGCACTGAGGCTGGCTACACCATGCCGCTGAAGGCTGGCGACTATGTGCTGGAGTTCATCTATGGTGGTTGGAACGAGGTAGGTACCCGCGACATCAAGATTTACTGCGGCGAAACCGCGGCCACCGTTAATCCTGTGACAGTGACTGCCAAGGACAACACGGCATACACCAATGTCGATTCTTGGAGCAGTTACAAGGGTCTCGTCACCATTCCTGCCGACGGCGACTATGTGCTGTCGTTCTATCGTCAGAGCACAACTGCTCAGAACCAGATTGCTATCTCCGACATCGTGCTGAAGAAGGCTCCTGTCTATGCTGTCGTTGGTAGTGGTTCATTCTTCTCTGGCTTATGGGATCAGGCTACAACAACTGACATGCTGACCCTTACCGACGGTGTCTATACCAAGACCTATACCGATATTGAACTGGAAAAGCAGACTATCGAGTATAAGTTCATTAAGAAGGCTACTGCCGACGCTACAACGGCTACTACTTGGTATCCTGCCGACAACCAGACCATTGAGATTCCTGTCAAGGGTAAGTACGACATCACCTTCACCTTCGATGAGACCAACGTCACTGGTGTCGCCACCAAGACCGCTGAGGCTGTGACCATCGGCGAGAAGGGCTGGGCTACCACCGTTACCAACAGCGCACTGAACTTCTCTGGTGCTGAGGTTGAGGCCTATACCGCCAAAGTCGTTGACAGCAAGGTTGAACTGACGAAGGTTGACGATGTTCAGGCAGAGACCGGCCTTGTGCTGAAGGGTGCTGAGGGAACCTACTACATCCCCGTCATCGAAGGCTCTGAGACTGAGAAGGGCGACCTGCTGCACTCTTCAATCTATAGCTACGATATTACCGACGACGAGCTTGGCAACTACACTTTCTATGGCCTGACTGTCAATAGTGATAACAAGGCCCAGTTCGTTAAACTTAATAAGGGGACCATTCCCGCCCAGAAGGCATTCTTGAAGGTGGCAAATACAACGGCTCGCGAAATGAGTGTCTTCTTCGCCGACGATACCACTGGCATCAACGTTATCGCTGCCGAGAACGGTGCCGAGGGCATCTTCAACCTGAACGGTCAGAAGGTACAGAAGGCTCAGAAGGGCCTGTACATTGTGAACGGCAAGAAGGTCATGGTAAAGTGAGAGTGAACAAAAGTTTATTAACCCACTGAAAACAAAGAACGATTATGAAAAAGACATATATCAATCCAGAGACCAGCATACTGCTGCTGGCTACTCATAGCATCGTTTGTGCTTCCGTAGAAAACTTCGACAGCACTCTCAATGACGAAGAGACGATCAATACCGAAGATATGCTCTCCCGCCGCCGCACCGTCTGGGACGACGAGGAAGAGAAGGAAGAGGACTTTTAGTCCGTAGCCTGTTAGGAAATCATACATAACGCTCTCAGGGCGCAGCCGCACGTCACCGCGTGCAGGTTGCGCCCTGATTGTTTTTCGCAGAATGAAAAATACCGTGCTCAACTTTCGCAAGTTGAGCACTTGCGAAACTTGAATACCATGTTTATGGTATGCAGAATGACATGAACAGGTGATTGTGGGGATGCGGGAATCGTCGTACCTTTGCAGCCGAATAATAAACTTTTAAACTTCAAATTGATATGGCAAAGATTGCAAAACAGTTGACCGACCTCATCGGCAACACCCCCCTGCTGGAACTCAGCAAGTATTCAACGGCAAAGGGCCTCGACACCCCGGTTATTGCCAAAGTAGAGTATTTCAACCCTGGCGGCAGCGTGAAGGACCGTATCGCGCTGGCGATGATCGAGGATGCCGAGCAGCGTGGCATCCTGAAGCCCGGAGCCACCATCATCGAGCCCACGAGCGGCAACACCGGCGTAGGGCTGGCACTGGTCAGCGCCGTGAAGGGCTACCATCTTATCCTCACCATGCCCGAGACGATGAGCGTGGAGCGCCGTAACCTTGTGAAGGCATACGGTGCCGAGGTGCGCCTCACCTCCGGCAAGGACGGCATGCCGGGTGCCATCCGTGCCGCCGAGGAACTGCGCAGCACCATTCCCGGTGCGGTGATTCTGCAGCAGTTTGAGAATCCCGCCAACCCTGCCAAGCACTATGCCACCACGGGGCCTGAGATATGGCGCGACACCGACGGCCAGGTAGACATCTTCATCGGCGGCGTGGGCACCGGCGGCACCATCAGCGGTGCAGGTAAGTATCTGAAGGAGCAGAACCCCGGCGTGAAGGTGATTGCCGTGGAGCCGAAGTCGAGCCCCGTGCTCAACGGCGGCCAGAGCGGTCCGCATAAGATTCAGGGCATCGGTGCCGGCTTCGTGCCCAAGACCTACGACAGCGAGGTCATCGACGAGGTCTTTGACGTGGACAACGACGATGCCATCCGCACGGGCCGTGAGATTGCCCAGCAGGAGGGCCTGCTGGTGGGCATCAGCGCCGGTGCTGCCCTCTATGCCGCCATCCAGGTGGCCGGGCGTCCGGAGAACAAGGGCAAGAAGGTCGTAGTGCTGCTGCCCGACACCGGCGAGCGCTACCTCTCCACCGTGCTCTATGCCTTCGAGGACTATCCTCTGTGATATGTTATTCAAGTTTCGCAAGTGCTCAACTTGCGAAAGTTGAGTATGTTATTTTAACTGCGCAGATGATAGTAGCGCTGCGCGGTTACTTGTAACAACAGCGAAAAACAAAGTAAAACCAATAAAAACAAGGCGGTTTTTATTGGTTTTACTTTGTTTTTATTTGTTTTTGAAAGACCGCTTGCGGTAGGGATTGTGGCGTGAACAATACCGTTGAGACATATAGAAACGTCTGTGAAACATTTTTGCAAGCCGCATTGACGAACAGAAAAGTCGTTAGGACAAAGCAACAAGCGCGTTACGCGAATTATATATACCTTTGCAGAGGGAATGTGAAACCGATAATTCAACAATCAAAATAACCAAAAGCAAAACGTATGAAAACCCAAAGACAATTCTGGAAACGAGGCCGGCACCTGTTGCTGGCGGCCAGTCTGGTGCTTGCGAGTACCGGCGGCCTGATGTCTTGTTCGGAGTACGACTTGGACGAGCGGACCCCCGACGGATGGGGCTCCAGCATCTACAGTTGGCTGGCCGAACAGGGAAACTACACCAACACGGTGCGTCTGATCGACGACCTGAACTACGTCAATGTGTTGGCGAAGACAGGTTCGAAGACGCTGTTTGTGGCCGACGATGCCGCCTATCAGCGTTTCTATCAAAACAACTCCTGGGGCGTGCACAGTTACGACCAACTGTCGCTCTCGCAGAAGAAGTTGCTGCTCTATGGCAGCATGATGGACAACTCCATGCAGTTGAACAGCCTGCCCAGCGTGGAGGGCAACCCGCCGCGTGAGGGTGAGTGTATCCGCCGCTTTGCCTCCAGCAGCACGTGGGACTCCGTGGCGGTGCTCCGTCCGTCTCAGATGCCCGACAACCCCTATTGGAAACCTTACAAGGAAGGCGGTCGCACGATAGTATGCCTGATGGACAATACCGACAAGACGCTGGTGCAGTTTATCGAGAAGTTACTGGTGAACAAGCGCATCACCAACAGCGACTACGACTTCCTGTTTAATAACACCACGCAGCGCAAGGCTGGCGATGCCAGTATCAACGGTGTGCAGGTGTTGAATCCCAATATCAAGTGCTCCAACGGCTTCATCCACCAGATGGCCGAGGTGATCACCCCGCTGCCCAACATGGCCGAGGTTATCAAGTCGAAGCCCAACGCCAGCGACTACAACCGCCTGCTGGAGCGTTTCTGCGCACCTTACCCCGACCTGCATCCCGAGCAGGCAGGCTCGCTGACCTCCAATTATAACAGCGAGTATGGCACTTCTGTCGACACCGTCTTCGAGAAGCGCTTCTTTGCCGAGAAGTCGCAGAAGGGCAACAAGGTGACCACAGCACCTTATAATAAGAAAATCAATGCCTGGCTGAAGTTCGACCCAGAGTGGAACTCCTATTATGCCGGCTTAAACGACAAGGGCGGCAACACGGCCCTGCAGAGCGATATGGCCGTGATGATGGTGCCCAGCAACAAGGCTATGGATGAATACTGGAACAACGGCACGGGTAAGATCCTGAACGACCAGTATGGCTCCTGGGAAAACGTGCCCGACGATGTTGTTGCCGAGTTGATCAACAACAACATGCTCAGTTCGTTTGTCATCTCAGTGCCTTCGAAGTTCCAGAGCATCCTCAACAAGGACAACGACCCCATGGGTGTGACCACGCAGGACATCGACTCGGTCTATCTGGCCTGCAACGGTGCCATCTATCTCACCAACAGGGTCTATTCGCCAAACTCGTTTGTCAGCGTGCTCTTCCCAGCCCTCACCAACGAGAAGATGAAGATACTCTACTGGGGTGCCAAGCAGTTGCAGTATGATGTGTACCTCAACTCGCTGAATGCCCGCTACAGCCTGTTTATCCCCGACAACGATGCCATGCTCGACTATATCGACCCCTGTTCCTATGGAAAGAGCCGCACACAGTTGTTCCGCTTCCATTATGACCCCGAGAAGACCGACGAGGCCGACCGCGTATGGGCCAGCATCTGGAACTACGACGTAGAGACGGGCGAGGTGCTCGACTCCGTCAGGAAAGCCACTTCGGCACAGGTGCTGAACCGCCTGAAGGATATCCTGGAGACCCATATCGTGATTGGCGACGTGGAAGACGGCCATGAGTATTACCGCACGAAGGGCGGCACCGAGATCCGTGTGGCCAACGTGAAGGATGGCGAGAACGGCATGACCGTGGAGGGCAGTTATCAGGTGAACCACAGCCAGCCCGTGGCCGTGTCGCGCATCTACGACCAGACCAAGGGTGGCAACGGCAAGAGTTATATCCTGTCCTCCGAGCCCCTGATGAGCACGCGCCTCACCGTGTACGACATCCTTGACAGCCACGACGAGTATTCTGAGTTCAAGTCACTGCTCTTGGGCAGCGGCCTCCTGGAGACCATCCACAACAAGAACTACGCCACTGCCGGCCAGAACATCTCCTCGTTCAATACCTATCATTATACTATCTATGTGCCTACCAACGAGAGCATCCGCCAGTTGCAGCAGCAGGGCAAACTGTCTACATGGGAGCAGGTGGCGCAGGACGAGGAGAACGGCGACCTGTCGGCCTTGACCCGTGACTCGCTGACGATAATGAACTTCCTGAAGTATCATATCCAGGACAAGGCCCTCTTCGTTGGTTCTCAGGAAGAGTCCGACGACTTCGAGACGGCGCTGATCGACCCTGTCACCGAGCGTTTCTATCGTATCGGTGCCGAACTGACATCCGGCGGCCTGACGCTGAAGGACAATGCCGGCAATACCCGCAAGGTGCTGACCGGCAACCGCAGCCTTTATAACCAGATGGCCCGTGAGTACCAGTACCAGCAGAAGGATGCCTCGAACGCCTTGGATATCGAGACCAGTTCGTCGGCTGTGATACATCTTATCGACGGACCTTTGATGATTGAAAACTGAAGATTGAAAAAAGATTATTATGAATACAATGAAACAATTATTCCGTAGTGGAGATTGGACGAAGAGATTTTGGGTTGTGGCGTTCTGCCTGCAGTTTTCAATCTTCAGTTTTCAGTCTTCATACGCACAGAAAGCCGGTGACATCATCAGCGGTACCGTGACCGACGCCTTCGGCCCCGTGCTGATGGCCAACGTTGTGGAGATTGACGCTGCCAACCGTATCGTGGCCTCGGCCGTGACCGATATGAGTGGTAACTTCTCGTTCAAACTGAAGAACCCTAAGGACAAGTTGCGCATCACATACGTGGGATGCAAGACGGTGGTCCTGCCTTTCAACAAGACCGTCTATAAAGTGAAACTGCAGGATGCCACGCAGATCAAGGAGGTGACCGTCACGGCCAAGAAACGCTCTGGCGGCTCCGGCCTGTCTATCCCTGTTGATGAAATATCGACAGCCCAGCAGAGCATCTCCATGAGCGAGTTCGAGGGTCTGTCGCTGACCACCGTCGACGAGGCCCTGCAGGGCCGTATCGCCGGTCTCGACATCGTGGCCAACTCCGGTAACCTGGGCTCCGGCACCTCCATGCGCCTGCGCGGTGTGTCGAGTATCAACGGTTCCAGCGAGCCTCTGATTGTGGTCGACGGCAACGTGTGGGAGACCAACACTAACAACTTCGACTTCCAGAGCGCCAACGAGGAGAAGTTCGCCGAACTGCTCAACGTCAACCCCGAGGATATCGAGAGCATCTCCGTGCTGAAGGATGCTGCCGCCACGGCCATCTGGGGCTCGCAGGGCTCCAATGGTGTTATCGAGATCAAGACCAAGCGTGGCACCCGTGGCAAGACGCGTGTCAGTTACAGTTTCCGTCTCACCGGCACCTATCAGCCCAACGGCTACAAGATGCTCAACGGCGACGAGTACACCATGCTCTTGAAGGAAGAATACTTCAACCCCGAGATGAGCGATGCCGCCAGCGACATCAACGAGATCAACTATGTCACCAACTCGGCCAAGTTCTCCGAGTGGCGTATGTTCGACGACAACACCGACTGGCTGAAAGAGGTGAAGAAGGTGGGCTGGCGCCAGAACCACTACCTCGCCTTGAGCGGTGGTGGTGAGAAGGCCCATTTCCGTATTGGTGCCGGCTACGACCATGAGACCGGCTCTATCATCGAGCAGCAGTTGGACCGCTTTACCTCGCGCGTCAACCTTGACTATTTCGTCAGCGACCGCATCAAGATCGAGACCAACATCGCCCTGACCTATACCAAGAACAACAAGAACAACGGCGACCTGCTCTCCATCGCCTATGTGCGCATGCCTAACCTCTCTATCTATCAGGAGGATGAAAACGGCAACGACATCTCCGGCGAATACTACCTTATGGAGTGGAAGGGCGACGGCGATGTGCTGGCCGACCAGCGCAAGCAGAAGAACCCCATTGCCTTGGCTAAAGAGGCTAAGAACAAAGAGACCAGTTACAACATCACGCCGGAGTTCAAACTCCGTTACGACCTGCTGGGCATCGACGACGAGCACACCCGCCTGAACTATGAGGGCAAGGTGGTGTTCAACATCTTCAACCAGTACAACGACACCTTCATGCCCCTGTCGCTGAGCACCAGCGGCTGGCAGGACAGCGGCAGCAACAGCACGACGGCCAACTCCAACAAGAGCCTGGGTGTCACCACCACGCACACCCTGACCTTCACGCCGTATTTCCGCAACAAGGACCACTCGCTCACGATGATGCTGCGCGGACAGTTGACCAGCGGCACGTCGTCGTCGCAGAGCACCACCGTCAACGGCCTGCCCTCCGGCAGCATCCAGAGCACTGCCGCCCAGGGTATCATCAGTGGCATGTCCACAGGTAGCGGCCAGTGGCGCAGCCTTTACTTCACCTATTCTGCCCACTATGCCTTCAAGGGTCGTTATATGGCCGACTTCAGTGTGCGCCGCGACGGTTCTACGAAGTTTGGCGACGATGAGCGCTGGGGTAACTTCCCCGCCCTGTCGCTCCGCTGGAACATTGGCAAGGAGCCGTGGTTCCGCAAGGCGCTGCCCTTCGTATCCATGCTCTCTTTCCGTCCGGGCTGGGGTATCGTAGGCCGTCAGCCGGGCAGCGAGGGCCTCTTCTACAGTAAGTACACCAGTGGCAGCGGCTATATGGGCTCGGGCAGTTTCTATCCCGCCAATATCCAGATGAAGAAACTGAAGTGGGAGCAGAAGGAGACCTATAACCTCGGTACCGACTTCGGCTTCTTCAACGACCTGATTACCGGTAATGTGGAGTTCTACTGGCAGTACACCAGCGACCTGCTCATGGCTGGCCGCGGTATTCCCACCTCCAGCGGCTACTCTACGCTGGCCTACCAGAATGTGGGCAACATGAAGAACATCGGTTGGGAGTTCAACCTCAACGGTAACCGCATCATCAAGGCGGGCAAGTTCTCTGCCGACTTCAACATCACGTTCGCCAACAACAAAAACCAGATTACATCGATGGACGAGACCTGTCTGGCATCGCTCAACTCGGAATACGACCGTAACAGCCATGTGCCGGCATACCTCACACGCGTGGAACTGAACACCGCCATGGGTTCCATCTATGGCTTCCGCTACAAGGGTGTCTATCAGTACAGCGACTATAGCGAGGTGGAGATTCCCGGCGTGAGCGGCCCCAATGCTCCTGTGGCCCGCGATGCCGACGGCAATGTGGTGCTCGACGAGAACGGCATGACCACTCCCATGATGTACTGCTATACCGGCACCAAGGACGAAAGCAAGATTTTCCGCGGCGGTGATGCCATCTACGAGGATGTGAACCACGACGGCCAGATCAACGAACTGGATATTGTCTACCTCGGCTCGTCGCTGCCTCAGTTCACCGGCGGCTTCGGCTTCAAGTTGAATCTGGGACGCTTCTCGTGGAACAACCAGTTCAACTTCCGCTATGGCAATAAGATCATCAACCAGGCACGCCGCGATGTGGAGAAGATGTACGACAACAACAACCAGAGCCGTGCCGTGAACTGGCGCTGGCGTGTTGAGGGCGACATCACCGAGATTCCACGCGCACTGCGCAACGCCGGCTACAACTCGCTGCCCTCCGACCGCTTCGTTGAGGACGGCTCGTTTATTCGCCTGAACTATTCGCAGTTTAGTTATTCTTTCGATCCGAAACTCATCAAGCGCTGGGGCCTCACACAACTCAGCCTGTACCTGTCGGCCAACAACCTGTTCTGCCTGACGAAGTACAGCGGTGCCGACCCCGAGGTGGGCTATGGTAGTATGGGTATTGTCACCGACGGTGCCAAGACGCCGCGTGCCAAGTCGTTCACCTTTGGCTTGACCGTGCAGTTCTAGTTCTAAATGAAGAATGAAGAATGAAGAATGAAGAGTGAAGAATTTGCTACCGCTACAGGGGGCAATCGGAATAATCTTCAAGACTTCAAACTTCAAGACTTATAAACATATAAATATCAAAACTTGTATAATTCTATGATAACTAATATATATAATAAGGTAAGTGAAGCGCGGAAGCAGATTTTTCACTTTTCACTATTCGCTTTTACCTTAATTCTGCAGGTGCCATGCCTCGTTTCCTGCTCCGACTTCCTCGACATCCTGCCGATGAACGATGTGGTGCTGGAGAACTACTGGACGGAGAGGGCCGACGTGAGCAGCGTGCTCAACAGTTGCTACGAGTCGCTGGAGAGCAGCGATGCCCTCATGCGCATGGGCATCTGGGGCGAACTGCGCTCTGACAACCTTGTCAAGGGTGCCAACGTGCCCAATGATATCAACGAGATACTGAAGGAGAACATCGTCTCCACGAACCCTTACTGCAACTGGTCGAAGTTCTACGAGTGCATCAACCGCTGTAACACCATCTGCCACTATGCACCCCAGGTGCAGGCCATCGACCCCAACTATAGCGAGGAGGAGATGAAAGCCAACGTGGCCGAGGCAGCCACGCTGCGTGCCATCTCGTACTTCTATCTCATACGTACCTTCCGCGACGTGCCTTACTCCACGCGCCCGAGCATCGACGACACGCAGAGTTTCATCCTGCCCGCCACCAAGTTCGACGATGTGCTCGACTCGCTCATCAATGACCTGGAGCGTGTGAAAGACGATGCCGTGCGCCGCTATATGGTCGACAGGGTGGACGGCAGCCGTTACACCTTCCCCGCTGAGAACAGCAGCCGCATCACCCGACAGGCTGTATGGGCAGTGCTGGCCGACCTCTATCTCTGGAAGGGCGACTGGGACAATGCCGTCAAATACTGCGACCTGGTCATCGAGGCTAAGACGAAGCAATATGAAGAACTGGTGGAGCGTGTAGGCGACATCAAGGAGATAGACCTCGTAGACAGCATACCCATGATCCTGGAATCGCCCGTTGGAGGCGGCGGCATCACATGCGGCTCTTCCTATAACGATATCTTCGGCAGTGGAAACTCCTTTGAGAGCATCTTCGAACTCTACTTCCTCAATGAGGAAAACAAACCGCAAAACACCTGGGTGAAGAACTATTACGGCAACAGCAGAAACTCCAGGGGCTATCTCTCGGCCAACGAGTTGATGCTGGGCGAGGTCATCAAGAACAGCAACACCCTGTTCAAGAGAACCGACGGCCGCTTCTGGGAGTCGTGCGACTATTCCGACTTCGCCATCAGGAAGTATGTGCGCAGGTCGGTGAGTTATACCACCAAGAACGTCACTACCGAGAATGGCTTGCAACTGTCGGAGAGCCTCCGCCCCGAGGCCCGGTTCAATGCCCCCTGGATATTATACCGCCTTAGCGACGTGCTCCTCATCAAGGCCGAGGCCCTGATAGAGCGTGGCAATGGCGATGACTTTGAGCAGGCTTTCAAGTTGATCAATATTGTCAACAAGCGTGCCAACAACCTGACCGAGACACTGAAGAAAGCCGACTATGTGATTACCAAACTGCAGATGGAGAACCTTGTCATGGAAGAGCGTCAGCGTGAGTTTATGTTCGAAGGCAAGCGCTGGTTCGACCTGGTGCGCCGCTCGCGTCGCGACGGCAATACGGTCTATCTCGTGTCGGCCGTGCAAAACAAGTTCGAGCAGAACGGCAACGCCATCCGCATCAAACTCTCTGACATGAACATCATCTTCATGCCTTACTCAAAGAACGAACTCAAGGTCAACCCGCAACTCAGCCAGAATCCTGCCTACAACAACGGCGAGGACTCGGAGTTCTCAAGATAAGAGGCATCACGGTGAAAAGGAAAAAACAGTTTAAAGGTAAAACAGAAAACGATGAAAACGACAATATCATTTTTCAGAAAGACAAAGGGCGGGATGCTCTCCGCGCTGGCTGTGTGCCTCACGGTGCTGGCACCTCTCTCCTTTGTGGCCTGCGTAGACAACGACGACAATGTGCCGGAGAATATGTACACGGCCCAGAAGGTCACGGCAGCAGGCTTCCTGGAGTCGAACCAGGAGCAGTTCAGCGATTTCATTACGCTGCTCAAGCGCACACCCTATTTCTCGCTGCTGTCCACATACGGCCAGTACACCTTGTTCGCACCTACCAACAGTGCCATCGCCGACTATATGTCGAAATACGGCTATAGTTCGCTGAGCAGCATACCCGACGAGAAGTGCGACACCATAGCCCGTACACATATCATGAGAAACGGGGCCTACTATACCACCGACGTCATCGAGGGCACCATAGGCCTGAACATGCTCGATGCCTTCCTGGTGTGGTCGAGCGACTCCGATGTGGTCAACAACAACAAACTCATCTATTATGTCAACAAGAACGCCCGCATGCTGGAGTACAACGACTCGGTGACCAATGGCGTAGTACATGTGCTCGACCATCTCATCACCTCCAGCAACGACTTCCTGCCGGAGAAGATGGAGGAAGACTCTACGCTCACCCTCTTCTGCGAGGCCCTGCGCCTGACGGGTATGGCCGACTCGCTGAAGAACTACATCGACGAGACCTACTCCTGCGGTGCCGACTCAGTATATAATGGTACGCGTGAGCGCTGCACCAACGGCGGCGACCTCTACATGACCTGTAAGTGGGTGGGAACGCGCTATTTCAAATATACCGCCTTCGTAGAACCCGACTCGGTGTATCATGCACACAACATCTTCACCATCGACGACCTGAAGGACTATGCCAAGCAGGTCTACGATGCCACCTATCCCGAGGATGCGGGCAAGTACGACAACGACCCCAAGCACCGCAAGAACCCGCTGAACCGCTTCGTGAGTTATCACCTGCTCGACCGCATTGCCGGCTACAACCAACTGGTATGCTCGGGCACCATGCGCGAGAGGTGCTGGAAATCGACCGTCGCCGACCCCGAGGAGTTCTATGCCACCCTGTGCCCGGGCACCATCATGCGGTTTGCCAGCCCGGCAGCCGGTGCCGATGCAGGCCTGTATATCAACCGCCGTGGCATCATGAAGGCACTCTATAAGGGCGATCCCGAATGTCGCGGCATCAAGGTGCTCTCGCCCTCGGAGTCTGGCTCCATAGACCAGAACGCGCTGAACGGCATCTACCATTATATCGACGACATCCTGACCTTCTCAACGCATACCCGCGACGTGGTGCTCAACTGCCGCATGCGCTTCGACCCTGCCACGCTGAGCCCCGACTTCATGAACTGCGACGGCCGCGGACGGTATAACACAGACGAGATACGCGGCTTCAAGCGCGGCTATATCACCAATTTCGACATCAGCAAGGAGAGTTTCGTAGGCGTTACCTCCGACAAGGACTTCTGGTGGTCGTACCTGGGCCACGTGCTCTGCGTCAGCGGACGCTTCGACATCTCCTTCAAGTTGCCGCCCGTGCCGAAGAAGGGTACCTACGAGATACGTATGGGCTACACGCCCGGCGAGGAGCGCGGTGTCATACAGGTCTATCTCGACAACAACCCCTGCGGCATTCCTATCGACCTGCGCGTGGGCGGATGGGATCCAAACATCGGCTATGTGGCCGATACCGAAGACGAGGAAGAGAACACCATGAACGACAAGGCCATGCGCAACCGTGGCTTCATGAAGCCCATGGACTGCTGGTTCCCCGGTGGTGGCGACACCTCCATGCGTAACCTGGGAAGCCCCCTGCGCCGCATCCTTGCCACAGAGACCCTCGACCCGGAGAAGTCCTACTATCTGCGTGTACGCCAGGTGCTCGACGATCCTCTGAAGTACTGGAACTTCAACTACCTCGAACTATGCCCGAAGAGTGTCTATGGCAGTCCGGAGGGTGAAGACACACACTAAAATGAAGAGTGAAGAGTGAAGAGTGAATAATGAAGAGTGACGAAGGAA
>JAFSYY010000019.1 GCA_017455845.1 Prevotella sp.
ATATTACAACCGCAGCAAACGAAAATTCGGGCCGCACCCTGAGGCACGGCCCGAATTTTAATTATTTAGAGCAAACTCGATTACTTCATCACGACTTTGAACATACGTTCTAAGTCGTTCTCGTTCGGAAAAGCAAGTCGAGACTTGCTTTTCGCTCACTTCATCACGACTTTCTTGCCGTTGACGATGAAGAGACCCTTCTGGGCGTTCTTGCCTTGCAAGCGTCCTTCGGCCGAGCGCATCACGCGCTGGCCAGCCATGTTGTAGACAACAGCCTGCTGGGCGGCGGTAGCAACGGTGTTGATGCCAGTAGTAATGTTGCCTTCGGCATCATAGTAGGCATCATTGACAAACTCCAGGTCAGCGGTCTGCTCGCCATTGATGCCGTTGTTGAAGATGATGTTGGCAGGAATGAAGTCACCCTCGTAGTGCCAAACGTAGATGTCGTAGCCCTCAGCACTCTTCTCGCCAGTCTTAGAAATCTCTACGCCAGGCCATGCGTCATACAGGTTGTTACCGCCATTCCATACCCATACACAAACCTTCTCCCAGTTCTTGCTGTTGATGAAGTATGCGGTATATCCTGTAGGCTCAACCTCGCCAGTCTTCACACCTGTCACGTCAATCTCTGCGGTCTCAGCGTTGAAGGTAATAGTGATGGTGTAGATGCCCTCGCCGTCAAGGTAGTCGGGGGTGATAACCCAGTTGTGGTCGCCCGATTCGTCACTTGCGGGGAACCATTCTGTACCATTCTTCACAACCTTGAATTCAGGCATTGCTTCGGCAGTGACGGTAATATTCTCAGCAGACCATGTGTACAGGCCTGTCTCGGCATTAACGGTCATGTTGTTTGTCTCAACAATCTGCCAGTCCTCTTCTGTACCAGTAAGGTTCTTCGTTCCGGCGACAGTGTAGACATCAGGCTCAACAACCGGTACGGGAATAACAGCAATCTGCTGGATGTACATGCCCTTCTTCACCTGGAAGACGATGTAGCCAGTACCGTTCTCGGCGGGAGTAACGGTGTTGACCAGGATCTCTGCACCGGAAGCGATGGTGGTCTCACCAGTGACGGCCTCAACGCCATTGATAGTAGCGGTAGCACGGACAGTGCCGGGGCCACCCTCGGAAGTACCGTCACCGATAGCCCATACCAACTCCTTGTTGGTGGCCTCCAGTGCATCGTAGACGACGATGACCTTGCTGCCGGGCTCCAGTCCGTCGACAGCCATCTCGCGGTCGTTGGGGCAGTAGAGACCGTAGTCCTTCACGTTGCCGTTGATGCGGTCGCTGCGACGCCATACCTGGCAGACCTCTGGCAGCACGCTGCCCTCGGCCCATTCGTAGCCCTTGTAGTCCTGACGCTTGCTGTCGGTCTTGTCGGCCTTCTCCCAGCCATAGAATGCCTGTCCGTTGGCGGCGCTACCGTTCTTGTTGGCAGGATTCTCCTCGGCGGCGGCGGCAGCCTCGAAGTCAAAGACAATGGCATTCTCGGGGAACACAACGGGCACCACCTTCTGTGCATCGAGGTAGATAGTGTGATCCTCAGTGTTCACGGTGAAGGTCAGGATGTACTTACCGGCACCCAGGTCAACAGTATCGAAGTTGTAGTTAGCATTGTCGCCTGCGGGCAGCACATAGTCAGTCCAGTTGCCATTGGCAGTAGCCTTGTAATAGTAGGTCTTGGCCTCGGCGGTGAAACGCTTGGTCAGCGTCCAGATAGCGGGGTTCTCAGCATCCTGCTTCATTGCCCAGCCGTTGGCGGGGTTCCAGTTAGGATTGGTATCCTCTTCGGTGGCCTCCAGTCCGAGGAAGTCGCCCACGATGGCCATGTTGCTAATAGTGATAGGCTCCTTATAAAGATACATACCTGTGACGATAACACCGTCGCCCCAGCCCTGCTTCTTAATGCAGTGCAGACGAGCAAAGGTATAGTCTTCCACAATCTTGGTGATGTCAAGAGTATAGGTGTTGTCCTCGATGGTCTGATACTTGTCGGCAGACCAAGTGTTGCCAGCATTGTCGTTGATGTCGAGCATCTTTGACTCCTCCTGCGTGGCAGCCTGCTGGCCATCCTTCACCAAGCGGTTCAGGCAGAAGCGGGGCTTCACTTCACCAACAGTGGTGACAACGAACTTTGAGTACGGGGTCAGGTCGGCCCAGTTCAGTTCACCTACGCTGCCATCACCGTAAGGCAGGCCGCTAGCCTTGAACAACTCGTAGGCAGGATAAGCCGTCTGCGGTTCGCCCGGCTCATCAACGCTGGCATACTTCTTGAACATGTCGGCGGTAAGTTCGCTGTAGCCAGGGAGGAGTGTCAATCCCTCTACGGCAGCCTCGATGGCGGTCTTTGCAGCAGCCAGGCTTTCAGCCGTAGCATCCTCGGCAACCAGAGCGGCCTCACCAGCGGCGATAGCCTCTGTCAGGGCTGTCCAACTGGCCTCCGTCTTGGCAAAACTCGACTGCATCTTTGCAGCGTTGATGGCGTTCTTCAGTTCGGTCTTGGGAACAGACAGCGGGTCGCCGGGCTTCACAATCTTTATAGAAGTGAGTGTGACTTCAGCGCCTCCCCAGGGCACCTTTATTGCCTGCAGGCACACGAAGTCGCAGGCAGTACCGCCGTAGAGGAACTTCAGGTCGCTGATGCTCACGGTGAGTTTGCCGTCCTCGCCGATTTTGGGTTGAATCTCATAGATGTCGCCTTCGTCAACAGTGCGGTTACACATCAGACGGATAGTGGCTCCTGGTGTGCCCTCGAAGCGGAGTTCCGAATACTCAGTGATATTGGCATAGCAGAGGTAGGGAACAGCACCCGTAAGGTTTCCCCAGATGGCACCGCCGGCTCCCACGGCCTCGCCAATCTTCACGCCGCCGCCGGCCTCGCCATTATCGGTAGCCGTGGCACTGACCTCAGACCAGCTGTGATAGAACGAACCGTCGAAATCGACGATTTCGTCTTCTTGTGCATTAGCACTTACGCCTCCTGCCAAAAGCAGGAACGCTGTGCAGAAAAATTTAGTTAAGAACTTCATAACTTTTAAGTTTTAGTTAATAAAAAAGGTTATAAAAAGAATTTGCCTGCAAAATTAGAAAAAGTAAGCGAAATATGTATTACCTATTTGTTTCATTGTGTTTCACTTTTGTTGCATGATGCCGAAAACGGGAGAAATGTTGTTTTTGTTGTCATTGTTGTCTTTTAATAAACACCTTTTGTTCTTTTTTTTAGAAAACACCTTTTGTTCTCTTTAAGACAACATGTACAACAGAGACAACTTATACAACTTATAACAGTCTAACTACCGGCTATGCGCAGACCATTCCGTCGGTGCTGACACTCGACGACCTGTTCTGCGCGTAGCGTAGTTACTTCGTATTGTTTGCGTATTCCGAGGGAGCCACGCCGAAATGCTTGCGGAAGATGGTGGAGAAATGCGCCAGGTTGGAGAAGCCTACGGTGTAGGCCACCTGCGTGACGTTGATCTTCTGTTCCTTCAGCAGGCGTGCGGCCTGCTCCAGACGAATGTTGCGTATGAACTCCGAGGTGGAGATGCCCGTCATCTCCTTCATCTTGCGGTGCAACTGTGCGCGGCTGATGCCCACGTCCTGCGTGAGCATGTCGACGTTGAAGTCGCTGTTGCTCAGGTTTTTGTTCACCGACTTCATGATGCGCTCCATGAGCAGTTCGTCGTTGCCCTTCACCTCGGGCTGCTCCACCTTGTCGGCCTGCTGCTGTGCGCCGCTGTACTTGCCCTTCAGCCGCTGGCGCGTCTGTATGAGGTTCTCGATGACCATGTGGAGTTCCTCCAGGTCGAAGGGTTTTGCCAGGAAGGCGTCGGCGCCGCGCTCCAAGCCCTCCAGACGGTTGGCCACGTCGGCCTTCGAGGTAAGCATCACCACCGGTATGTGGCTGATATTGGCGTTGGTCTTGATCATGCGGAGCATGGTGAAGCCGTCCATCTCGGGCATCATCACGTCGGAAACCACCAGGTCGTAGTCGTTGGTGAGCAGTTCCTTCAGTCCTTCCTTGCCGTTGAAGGCGACGCAGAACTTATAGTAGCGTGCCAACTCGGAGGAGATGTAATGGCCTATCTCCTTGTCGTCGTCGACGACGAGCACGCGGCGGCGCGAGCCCTGCACCTTCTGTGTCGGTGCTGCGGCCACGGGCGCCTCGGGCTCATGGTCAATCTCCGTCTCCAGCAGGTGGCTGTTTCCCAAGGGTATGCGCACCTCGAACAGCGAGCCTTTCTCGCCGTCGCGGTTACGGGCCTCTATGGTGCCATGGTGCATGTCGACAATCATCTTGCAGAGGTTCAGCCCTATGCCGGTGCCGTCGATATGCATGCGGTGTGAGTTGCCGCCCTGGTAGAAGCGGTCGAAGATATGCTTCAGGCTGTCGGCATCGAGGCCCACGCCGTTGTCTATGACCTGCAGCACGGCCTGATTGTCGTCCTGTCGCAGTGTCATCTCCACGGTGCCGCCGTCGAAACTGTACTTGAAGGCGTTTGAGAGGAGGTTGGTAACCACCTTGTCGAACTGGCTGCGGTCCACCCAAGCCTCCAGTTGCTTGTCGTCGTGGTTGAAGGTGAAGGTGATGTTGCGTTCCTGCGCATTATACTCAAACATCTTGCAGATGCCGCTGATAAAGGGCACGAGGTCGGTGCGCCGGCAATGTAGTTGCATCTGCTGCTTGTCTATCTTCCGCACGTCGAGGATCTGGTTCACCAGGTTGAGTATGCGCTGGGCATTATGCTCGATGGTAGAGATGTCGCGCTGGGCGTCGGCATGGTCGCTGCTGATGTGGCGCTTGAGGTTTGCCAGGGGGCTCATGATCAGTGTCAGCGGCGAGCGGATGTCGTGGGTGGCGTTGATGAGGAACTTCATCGTCTCCTCGTTCAACTGCTCGGAGGCGCGTCGTCGCAGGGTGACCGCCACATAGACGGCTATCGACAGCAGGGCTACGATATAGATGAAATAAGCCAGCAGCGAGCGATACCAGGGCGCACGCACCGTGACGAGCACCACCTTCTCGGGCGTATACTCCCCGCCTTGGCTGGCCCTCACCTGTATGCGGTATGAGCCGGGCTGCAGATGGCTGAGCGTAAACTCGTTGACACCCGGCGTATTGCTGATCCAGACGCCGTCGTCGACACGATACTCGAAGGTGACATTCATGGGATTGTCGAAGGTCATCTGCGAGAATCCCAGCGTAATGGTATGGTCCAGGTAACTGAGGGTGAAATAGTTGCTCTCACTGACAGGGCGGTCGGTCACCACCACATCATTGTATTCCACCCCCTGGCGCACGGCCTGACCGCCCACGAAGAAGGCGGTGAGGTGGAGCGGGGCCATCTCTATCTTGTCTTCGCGTATGTCCTGGGGCAGGAAGGTGGTCAGGCCGTCGCTATGGGCAAAGAAGATATGGTCTTCGTCGGTATGCATGCCCACACCATAGAGATATTCGCGCTGGGTGAGCCCGTTGCCGCTGATATGGCCTATAAAGGTGTGGTTGCTCTGCTGGTACTGCCAAATACCGTCGGAGGTAGAGCACCAGATGTCGCCGTCGTTGGACTGGACGATATAACAGACGGCCTTGTTGGTCAACGGCTCACTGCCGGGGAACCGCTCCACCTGGCGTGTCTGCCGGTTGTAGAGATAGAGGCCCTGCTCGGTGCCTATGGCCACAGCGCCGGCCAGCGACGTGCCGTCGGCGGTGGTGCCGCGGTGCAGTTCGCACACATCGAAACAGACCACGGCGTCGAGCAGCGCGTTCCAGCCCTGCGAGCGGAAACTCTGGGTATGGGGGTCGAAGCACGACACGCCCGAGGAGGTGGCCATCCATATATAGCCCTTGCTGTCGGACGACATGCCCAGGATCCAGTTGTTGCACAGTTCGCCCCTGACGGAGTCCTTCTGTGCGAAGTTATAGTTGCGCAGGTTGCCCGTCTGGGGGTTATAGACGCAGAAGCCTCGCGAGAAGGTAGAGATATAGATGTTGCCGTCGGCATCGCTGGTCATATCGTTGAAGCGGTCGCAGTCGAAGGTCACCTTCTGCTGGTAGTGCCCCGACAGCGGGTCGTAGGCAAAGAGTGCGTCGTCGGTGCCCACCCAGTAACGGCGCTGCTTGTCGCGGAAGATAAACTCCACCGCCTCGGGTGCCTGCGGGTGGGCCGTCACACGTCCCTGGCTGTTGAAGCCATAGACGCCCACGCCCTGCACGGTACACCATACGGTGCCGCCGTCGCCCTCGCATACCGACGAGATGGTAGAGCCCAGGTTGATGCCCTGCGACTGGAAACTCCAGTTGGAGAACTGCATGGGTCGCAGCGGCACGAGCAGTACGCCCTTGCGGTGGCAGCCCAGCCACATATTGCCGCCGTGGTCGAAGAGGATGCTGTTTACCTTTGCTGTGCTGGCATCGATGCCGAAAGCATTGATGTTGACATGCTCCATCTTCATGGTGCCGTTGACCTTCAGCCTATAGACACCCTGCCCTCGCGTACCTATATATATATTATTATCCTCGCTCAGCGCCACCTTCGTGAACACCAGGTCCCTGACCGATGCCGGGCCGATGTCGAGGCTGGCCTTCTGCATCTTTCCGTCGCGATAGGTCATGATGCCATGCATGCACACGATATACACCACGCCGTCGCGCTCTACGAAGCCGGAGGGGTTGCCCACCAGCGACTGAAAGGTGGTGACCTTCTTGCCGTCGAACATATCGATGCCTTCGTTGAAGCCGCTCTTCCACAGCCGCCCTTTGCTGTCCTCGAAAAGGCGGCTGAAGAAATTGTCGGGCGTCTGCATGTCGACAGCCTGCAGGCCATGGTCGGGCGTGAGGGCGAAGGCACCATAGCCGGCGGTGCCCACCATCAGCGTGCCATCCTTGCGCTCAGCGAGGCTGGACACACGCGGCTGCAAGCCGCCGGGGAAGGGATAATGCACGAAGGTCTCCGTGCCGGCATCAAAGCGGTCGAGGCCGCGGTTGGTGCCCACCCACAGTTGGCCCTTGCTGTCGCAGAGCAGGCTCACCACCACATTGACGGAAAGCGACGTGGTGTCGCTCTCGCTGTGGAGGAATGTCTGGAAGCGATAGCCGTCGAAGCGGTTCAGGCCATAGTCGGTAGAGATCCATACGGAGCCCTCCCTGTCCTGGCAGAGGTCTGAGATAAGGCTGCTGGAGAAGCGGTCTGAGGAGAAGAAATGTCCTGTCTGTGCCAATGTCTTGCCACAGAGCAGCACAGAGAGTGTCAGTAATAATATAGTGCGAATGGTGCACTTCATATAAGTGCGAATGGTGCGTTTCATATATAGTTATCGTAGTATTTCAGTTTTGCGATGCATATAGTTATTGTAATATTTCAGCAATTGCGATGCAAAGATAGTAAAAATATTTATTCCCTCCAATTTTTGTTAAGTTTCTTTCACTTTTGTTCTTGTCTCACGACCGGGCAGTCGCTGTCTCACGACCGGACAGCAACAGTCTCACGCAAATACCCAGTCCTGCGGCAAACCGACATGTTTTCGTCGCAACCCAGTCGGTTTCTAACCGCAAGCGGTCCTACAAAAAACAAATAAAAACAAAAAAAACAAATAAAAACCGCTTTGTTTTTTGGAGGTGAGGGGTGAGGGGTGAGAGGATAGAAAAATGTTTTTATTTGTTTTATTTGTTTTATTTGTTTTTATTTGTTTTTTGATAGACGCGTAGCGTTCCAAAAGTCAGGCCGCCAGAGTATCGAAACTGTATACAGCCCGAATACAAAAACAAGCGGTTGCCTATATTCTCATACGGGCAACCGCTAGCATTAGTTTACCAATAACTAATATACTACAAAACTAAAATCCAACTACTAACTATAACTATAAATGAATCTATCTTTACTCTTATTATTCTATATCTTTACTCTTTTTTTTAGGTGTTCTGGTGATTAATTCGTTATGCTTTTACTGTTTTTTTTAGGAATTTGACAATGGTTTTTTATTAATGACAATGGTTTTATCTTTTTGACGATGCAAAGTTACGAACTTTTCAAGAAACAGGCTATATGAAATGTCTCGTTTACTTTCATTTTCGTAAAAATGCCGGTTTTCTCAAGAAAAACCGGCATTTTTTTAGGTTTTGCAAGACTTTGGTCAGTCACCCCACCCCTACCCCTCCCCTACAAGGGAGGGGAGTGCCATGCGGCGTGATTCGAGGCCAACTCGGGCGGTAGCCACTCCCCTCCCCTCCAAGGGGAGGGGCAGGGGTGGGGTCTGTAATTAACCAACACATAATCTCGTAGATCTTTTTTTTGCAAAAGAGGCTTACGGCAGTGGTATGAACCTGCTTACGGCAGTGGTATGAACCTGCTTACGGCAGTGGTATAAACC
>JAFSYY010000101.1 GCA_017455845.1 Prevotella sp.
AAAATTTTCTTTTCATACGATAAATATTAAATTAAACAAACTTTGAATTGATAAATTTTTTACTTCTTTTTCTTTTGCCTTTTCTCCTATATTATTATATTGTTAGACACCATTTATGCATCATCTCTCGGGCAGAGAGCACTATTTTTGCTCTTTTTGGGGTGTGAAATTGTCGTATTAGCCGTTTTTTTACATCTATATTAACATTTATGAACAGAAATTTGGCGGTTTCAATAAAAAACATTACCTTTGCAGCGTCAAAAGAGAGAAAAGAGGAAAAAGAGGATAGAAGAAAGAGAAGAAAGAGAAAGAAGAAAGAGAGAAGGGAGAGAAGAGAGAGATAAGAAACGTTGATGAATCTATTTTGTGTGTTATGAAGAAGGTTGTTATCCTGACAGTCCTAGTCATGGCAACTGTCATGGCAAGTGCTCAAATGCGAAACGACGCGCAGATGAGGGCTATTGCCATTGAGCAACTGCAACTGTCTACGGGCAGCGTTTCGCTTGCCAGGCAGTCGCAGGCCTATTCGCTGTTTACGGGCGAAAAGGGCGGCTTCGTTGTTGTTTCAAGGGATGCTGCCATGCCTCAGGTGCTGGGCTTTTCTTCTTCGTCTGTAGACCCTGCAAACTTGCCCGACGGCCTGCAGTGGTGGCTCGATGCTGTGGCTGCGCGTGCTGCTGCCGGCGAGACTGCTGCAACGACGACATCCGCATTGGCAGAGGAGATTCCAAACTTCATGCCTTCACAATGGGGGCAGAGTGTTCCCTACAATATGTTTTGTCCTACGATGAGTGGCAAGCGTACCCTGACCGGCTGTGTTGCTACGGCGCTCGGCCAGGCTCTTTATCTCTACAGATACCCGTCAGCCCCTGTGGGCACAAATATTTTCTATATTAACAACGCCGGCCCCTATTATGATGACTTCGCCACATCTTACAACTGGGCAGCCATGAAAGACTATTACACGCCCAACATTGCCAATGACGATGCAAAGTCGGTTGCCGAACTGCTGCGTGACTGCGGCTATGCTACGGGCATGAACTATTCTACTGGCGGCAGCGAGGCTTTTTGTTATAAGCAGGCCGTGGCGCTGACCTCGAATTTCAGTTACCCTACCGCAAACATCAGGTATGCCACACGCAAATTTTATTCCAACGATGAGTGGATGTATATAATCTATCGTGAGTTGAAAGGCCACCGCCCCGTGCTCTATACGGGTCTGGAGGCACAGGAATATAATGCCGACGGCTCGGAGAAGTTTCGCGAAGGGCACTCCTTCGTGTTTTCCGGTATGGATGCTGATGGGCGGTTGTATGTGAACTGGGGCTGGAACGGCATGGCCGATGGCTTCTTCGACTTCAGCGACCTGGCACCTGCTGGCATCCAGAACCATGCCGAAACCTATCATTTCAATTACGAGCAGGAGATGGTCTACGGCATCACTCCTGATGCATCGCCTTCGCCAATGGCTCTGAAATATTCCGACTTCGGCACAAAGAGGCCTGTGTACTATCTTGAGTTGACAGGTACTAACCTCTATCTTGACGTAGACTTCATCAACTATTACTACCTGCCGTTCAGCGGCTCCTTCGATATCATCTTCGACAGCGCCGGCGACCAGGGCTTCAAGACCACCATCATTGACACTTCGAGCATAGGCGTTATCAGTACGCTGTCTGGCTTCCATATAACGACGGCCATCAATATCGGCGGCCTGAGTGCAGGGGTCTACAGGGTGTTTATTGCATCAAAGTCTACGGACGATACACATTATCAGCCATTGCGCTGCGAAGGCGGCCCCATATATTTTGAACTGACGAAGAGTGCCAGTGGCAGCATGACCATTTCGGAAGCCAAGTCCATGGACTACCGCGACTACACCTCATCTGGCATCAGCGTTCCTGTGATGGCATCCGACAAAGAGGTGCAAGGCATCTATACCCTTGGCGGCCAGCGGGTATCATCATCCGCTCAGCGAGGCATCTGCATCGTACGCCAGGGTGGAAAAGTGAAGAAAATCCTAAACAAATAAACAGTTATATATTTTAATTTGTTATTATCATTATGAAAATGAAAGCAATTATTGTGGTAGCCTTGGCTGTAGTCAGTCTTACTGCCACGGCACAGAGACAAGAAAAAGTAGTTGACCGCGTGGATACGCGCACGGTACAGGAGTTGGACCATCAGGACACCTCTGTTGAGTTTCAGAAACATGCCTTCTTCAACATCATGGGCGGCTTGCAGTACACCCTTGGCGAGGCCAAGTTCGGCGACCTGCTGTCTCCCAACGTACAGTTGGGCCTGGGCTATCAGTTCTCGCCCATCTTCGCAGCCCGTCTGCAGGCTAACGCCTGGCAGAGCAAGGGTGGCTGGAACGGCTATGGCAATCCTCCTCTCACCAAGGACTACAAGTGGAACTATGTGGCTCCCGGCCTCGATCTGATGGTGAACCTGTCGAACCTGATCTGCGGCTACAACCCCGACCGTAAGTTCAACGTGTCTGCCTTCGTGGGCGCAGGTGCCAACATTGCCTGGGGCAACGATGAGGTGAACGACATTGCCAAGAACCTGAAGGCCAGTGCCAGCACCTACGAACTGGAGTACCTGTGGGACGGCTCAAAGGTTCGTCCTTTCGGCCGTGGCGGTATCGAGTTGGGCTTCCGCCTGACCGACGCTATCCAGTTGAGCGTCGAGGGTAATGCCAACATCCTCTCCGACAAGTACAACTCCAAGAAGGCCGACAACCCCGACTGGTACTTCAACGGTCTGGTGGGTCTGCGCATCAACCTGGGCAAGAGCAGCGTGAAGGAGACCCGCGACGTGTATCGTGACGTGGTGGTCTACGATACCATCTACAAGTATGTCACCATCCAGGAGCCCGTCGTGAAGATCGAGCCCATGCGTCAGG
>JAFSYY010000102.1 GCA_017455845.1 Prevotella sp.
CTCATTTGAAAAAGCAAAGTATTAACAAATCAGAAAGGAACAAAGATTATGAAAAAGATATATGAAGCACCGAAAATGGATGTGGTCCGCATAGCACAGCAGTTGCTTGATGCAGCATCTTCCTTTACGAAGTACAGCGACGAGGTTACTAACGAAAACGACGTGCTCTCGCGCGAGGCACCCGGTTTCGACCTCTGGGACGACGAGGACTAACCCCCTTACGGCCGTCGCACGCCGTCTTGCCGGCGTTGCTGCGGCCGCAGCCGAGCACCCCTGCCGAGGGAAAAGCGGCAGGGTGTGTAGTAAAGTTTTTATATAATGTTTTAGTACGGCCGCTGGTGCGTGAGCATCGGCGGCCGTTGTCTGGTGAAGTGAGAGGTGAGACCCGACGGAGAATCGTCGGGAGTGGTGGCAGGCCCAAAACGGTCGTTAGACCGTTATAAGTTGTCTCTGTTGTACCTGTTGTCTTAAAAAGACCAAAAGGTGTTTTTTTAAGACAACAATGACAATAAAAACAACATATAAGACAACAACGACAACAAAAACAACATTTTCGGTCTAACGACCGATGTGGGTTAAAAGGACGCGTAGCGTTTGAAAGAAGACCTGTAGTCGCAGATTTCTGACCGCCTGCTAATTGCACATTTGGGGGCTGTTGGAGTAACAAATCCGTGAAAATCTTTTTGTTTACCAGAAAAAAGTATTACCTTTGTGCCGATTTTCATAGTCAGTATTACTGACAGCAAGAAAACTCAAAGATTATTAACTCATACCAACTACTTAACATGAAAAAAATTATTCTTGCTATTTGCCTGCTGTTGCTGACCACCGTCGGCCTGCAGGCGCAACGTACGGTCGACGTGCTGGACCGCGGCCTAGTGGCCATGAAGGTGAGCGGCGGCGTTTACCTGAGTTGGCGCATCTTGGGCGAGGAATACTATGACGTGGCCTACAACGTGTATCGCGACGGACAGAAACTGAACGACGCACCGCTTACCGTGTCGAACTTCACCGACAATGCCGGCACCACCGCCAGCACCTATACCGTGCGTGCCGTGGTGAAAGGCAGCGAGCAGGACGCGAGCAAGGCCGCGAAGCCCTGGACCACCAGTTACAAGGAGATCAAACTCAAGCATGAGGGCATCAAGAGCACGCTGGTGCCCAATGATGCCTGCTGTGCCGACGTTGACGGCGACGGCGAACTGGAGATCCTGATGAAGTTCGACAACCTGAGTGAGATGGAAAACTCCTACCCTCGCAACGGCTACCAGGGCGAATACTCCATCTTCGAGTGCCTGAAGCAGGACGGCACGCGCCTGTGGTGGGTGAACTGCGGTCCAAACATGGGCGACTTCCAGAACAACGAGCAGAACATCGTGGCCTACGACTGGGACGGCGATGGCCGTGCCGAGGCGGTGATGCGTGCTGCCGACGGCACCGTAATCCACATGGCCGACGGCACCACCTATACCGTGGGCGACCCGACAGTGAACGTGCGCGCTGCCACTGGTGGCGGCGCCAACTGGTTTGTGACCACCGACGGCGAGTATCTGGTCTATATGGACGGTCTCACGGGCAAGCCCTACCAGTGCATCCCCTATCCCCTGAAGCGTCTGGAGAGCGGCGAGAGCGACCTTAACAAGGCGTGGGGCGACGGCTACGGTCACCGCTGCTCGAAGCATTTCTTCGGCGCACCCTACCTGGACGGACAGCATCCCAGCCTCTTCCTGGCTCGCGGCATCTATACACGCCATAAGATGATAGCCTACGACATTGACCCGGGCAGCCACCAGTTGACAGAGCGCTGGCGCTGGTACAACAACACCAACGGCCCGTGGAAGGGCCAGGGCTACCATAACTACTGCGTGGCCGATGTCGACATGGACGGCCGCGACGAGATAGTGTTTGGCTCGATGGTCATCGACGACAACGGCTACGGCCTCTCCACCACCGGCTACGGCCACGGCGATGCCGAGCATGTGGGCGACCTGAACCCCTATGTGCACGGCCTGGAGATTTTTGCCTGCATGGAGGACAACCCCGGCACCAACTACCGCGACGCCACCACGTCGAAGGTCTACTACCGCCATACGGCTGCCAAGGACGTGGGGCGCTGCATGGCCGGCAACTTCACCAACGATTTCCCCGGCGGCATGGGCACGCCCGGCACCACCGGTCCCATCAGTTGCGTGACCAACACCTATGTCAGCGGGCTCGTGGAGGCCGGCGTTAACCAGAACATGCGCATCTACTGGGACGGCGACCTGCTGGAGGAAACGTTCAACTACCTGAACGGCAAGAACACCGAGGGCTGCGTGGCCAAGTATGGCAACTGGAGCCCCATCTACACCTGTGCCGGCTCGATGACCAACAACGACACCAAGGGCACACCCTGCTACCAGGGCGATATCCTGGGCGACTGGCGCGAGGAGATTATCATGCGCACGGCCGACAATAATATCCGCATCTACAGCACGCCCACGCCTACCGAGTGGAGGAACTACACCCTGTGGCACGACCACCAGTATCGCAACGCCATGGTGTGGCAGATGTGCGGCTATAACCAGCCGCCCCACGTCAGTTACTTCCTCGGCGAACTGGAGGGCATCACCATGGCGCCGCCGCCCCTCATCAACAGCGGGCGCGTGCTCACCACCAGCGTTGGCAGCGACAGCAACGGCCAGAACGTGCTGGTGTTTGACAACGGCAACATGAGCGCCAGCATAGAGCAGGGTGCCCAGCCCGCCGTCCTCACGTTCAACGTGCCCTCGTGGGTGCAGGGCACCGCCCCGAGCGAGTGCTCTAACCAGAACACGAAGATCAACTACACCTACTACACCTGCACCGTCAGCGGCGGCGGACTGGCTGGCAATGCACGCCTGGTGAAGCAAGGCGACGGCACGCTCGTCCTGCCGAAGGCCGAGTTCACCCATAGCGGACCTACCGACGTGTGGGGCGGCACGCTGCGCTTCGACGGCACGATGACGGCAAGCCCCCTCTGGCTCAACCGCCATACCCGCCTGGAGACCGACGGCGCACAGTTCCAGAGCATCGCGGCCGACTACGGCGCAGCCATCGTGCCCGGTGCCGACGGCCAGTGCTCTACGCTTACGGCCGACTCCATCAGCCTGGGCTTCGGCTCGCGCCTCTGCATAGACCTCTACAGCGAGGGGCTGAAGAGCGATGCCGTCAACACCCGCGCCCTGCGCATAGAACGCAAGACAGAATCGGTGTGGAAACAGGCCGGCCCGGAATACCTGATGCCCGTCATTGAACTGACCGGTCATCCCGCCAGCGGCCAGACCGACATGGCCACGGGCAAGTATGTGATAGGCCATGTGGAGACGCTCGACGGCTCTGTGGATAATATTCTCGTCGAGGGCCTGCCCACAGAGAAGAAACTGCTCTATGTGGAGAACAACCAACTCATTCTGGAGATCGTAGGCCTGCGACAGGCCGGCAGCGTGACATGGACGGGTGCCAGCAACGGCACGTGGAACGTGGGCGATACGGAGAACTTCAGCATGAACGGCGAGAGCACACCATTCGTGGCTGGCGACGACGTGCTGTTTGATGATAACGCACAGACGAAGAGCGTCACCGTGGCCGAGGATGTCTATCCCGCATCCATCACGGTGGACAACACCGTGGCCTATAACTTCGGCGGCACGGGAGCCATCAGCGGCAAGGCCGTGTTCAACAAGCAGAACACGGGCATCGTGCAGATGAGGGGCAACAACAGTTACACCGGCGGCAACCACCTCACGGGCGGCATCGTGCGCGTAAGCCTGCTGGCCAACCAGTATTCGGCAACGGGCAACCTGGGAGCCATCACCTCCAATGTCAACCTCTTCACCATGGAGAACGGCGCCACCCTGCAGTCCACGTCGGCCGTGGAGACCGCCTCGCCGATGAAGATGGTGGGCGACGAGGGCGGTGTCATCACTGCCAGTGCCGACTTCAAGATGAACGCAGCACTGGCGGGCACCAAACTGACGAAGCGCGGCAGCGGATGCCTGTTCCTGATGAAGGCGGGCACGCTGGCAAACTATGTGATGGCTGCCGGCTCGACAGCCATACAGAACAACAGCGCGGTGAAGAGCATCGAACTGCAGGGCGGCATCCTCTACGACGACGTGCAGGCCACCAGCCACGCCATCGTCGTGCCCAAGGGTAAGTCGGCAGAATGGCACCTCACCTATACCTACTACACCGCCTACGCCAACAAACTGACGGGCGAGGGCACGCTGACCATCGTGCCGCGCAACACCGTCAGCCGTGTGCGTATCACCGGCGACTGGTCGGACTTCGAGGGTACGGTGAAGCATACCAACAAGAATATCTGGCTGCCGCTCGATATGTCGGGAGGCATGCCCAAGGGCACGCTCGACCTGGCCGACGGCTGTACGGTCACCAACGTGTGTAAGACCTTCACCATTGGCAAACTGACGGGCAGCGGCTCGCTGGCACACCCCATATCCAACTTCCAGAGCCAGGGCACACCCTCGGGCAGCAACACCTGGAACATCGGCAACGACGACCTGGGCGACTTCACCTTCAACGGCAAGTTTATCGACGACGGCGGCTCGAACAAGTGCGTCTTCAACAAGATAGGCACCTGTAAGATGACCATCGGCGGCAAGAGCACACACAGTGGAGCCACCACCGTGAAAGAGGGTGAACTGTGCCTGAAGACGGGCTCGGCACTCGGCACCGGCAAACTGACGGTGAACAGCGGGGCAACGCTCTCGGGACAGACCACCACGGCAGTGCCCCTGCAGAACAGCAGCATCGTCGTCAACACTGGCGGCACCCTGCGCGTGGGCACCACGGCCACCAGCACCAGCGGGCAGATGTGCTTCGGCGGCAAGAGCGTCATCATCCAGCAGAACGCCACACTGCGCCTGGGCGTTGATAAGCCTGCCACCGCCACCACGACGGGCGGTACCTGCCTTAACGACATCGGCACGCTGACACTCAACGGCGTGATCGACATCTATGTGCCTGAGACTCACATCCTGTCCGTGGGCGACAGCGTGGTGCTGTGGACTAACGTGAAGAAGATGGCGGGCACGCCAGAACTGGCCAACTTTACCGTAGATGCCACGAAGGGCCTCTTCTGGGACACGAAGGATCTGGACAAGGGCATACTGCGCGTCACCGACACGATGCCTATGGGCATCCTTGTGCCCTCATCTCTCATCCTTCCTCCTGCCTCCGTCTTCGACCTCAACGGCCGCAAGGTGGGCGACAGCGTACTGCCGACGCAGAAGGGACTCTATATCTACAGGGGCAAGAAGATTGTCGTGAAATAAGGTGTGCACATGACAGAAGACGAGAGATACATGTGGCGCTGCCTGCAACTGGCACGCAACGGACAGCGCAACGCGAAGCCAAACCCGATGGTAGGAGCAGTTATTGTTGCCCCGCCATCCTCCTTCCTCCATCCTCGCATCATCGGCGAGGGCTATCATGTGCGCTGTGGCGAGGGGCATGCCGAGGTGAACGCGTTCGCGTCGGTGAGCGTTGAGGACGAGCCGCTGCTCCGTGAGGCCACGATGTATGTGAGCCTGGAGCCCTGTTCGCATTACGGCAAGACCCCGCCCTGCGCCGACCTTATCATCAAGAAAGGTGTGAGGCGCGTGGTCGTGGGCTGCATCGACGAGTTTGCCGAGGTGAAAGGGCGTGGCATCCAGAGACTGCGCGATGCCGGCATCGACGTGACGGTGGGGGTGCTGGAGGCCGAGTGCAGGATGCTGAACCGCCGCTTCTTCACCTTCCATCGCCTCAAGCGTCCGTATATCATATTAAAATGGGCGCAGACGGCCAACGGCTTCATCGACGATCACGGCCGGGCACTGGCCATCTCGTCGCCTTTCACGCAGATGCTCTCCCATAAACTGCGTGCCGAGGAGGATGCCATCCTCGTGGGACGTGTCACCGACGAGCGCGAGCACCCGCAACTCAACGTGCGCCACTGGGCAGGCCCCAACCCCAGGCGGCTGGTCGTGGACCGACGGCATCCGCTCAACCTGTCGTCGCTGCATGCACAGAACATCCAGTCGCTCATCGTGGAGGGGGGACGCCGTACGCTCGACACCTTCATAGAGCAGGGACTATGGGATGAGATACGTGTGGAAACGGCTCCTATCACCGTCAGCGACGGCACGCGGGCACCGCTGTTGCCCACCGATGCCTCTCTATGTCATCAGCATGACTACGACGGCCACATCGTTGCGGTCTATATGCGAGACAATCATTGTTCTGTCATAGACTAATTTTTTTCTGTCATAGACTATATTTTTTCTGTCGTGGACTAATACTTCTGTCATGGACTACAGCGCATTTTGGAAACCGTTGACACAACTATATGAGGCAGGCGAGGCCAAGGCTATTGCCCGCCTGGTGATGGAGGTGCGCTTCGGGCTGTCTATGACCGATATCCTCTGCGGCAAGGTGGCACTGTTGCCGGCCGGCGACCAGCAGATACTGGAAGATATTCAGCAGCGTTTGCTGGCGGGCGAGCCTGTGCAGTACGTGCTGGGACAGGCAGCGTTTGGCGGCCACACGTTTTACGTGGCACCCGGGGTGCTGATACCCCGGCCGGAGACCGAAGAACTATGCCGGTGGGTGGTTGAAGACGAGAGTTTTAAAACGGAAGATGACGGATGTGCCATCCTCGATATTGGTACGGGCAGCGGATGTATTGCCTGCACACTGGCAGCGGCGTTGCCGCAGGCCAGGGTGACGGCATGGGACATCTCCGACGATGCCCTGCGCATAGCAGCAGAAAACGCACGACGTATAGGTGTCAACGTGACGTTCGAGAAAACAGACATCCTAAACTGTCCTCCCTCATCCTTCCTCCCTCCTCCTTCCTCCCTTCTTCCTCCCTTCTCCCTTATCGTCAGCAACCCGCCATATATATGTAATAAGGAACGTGCGACGATGGACAGAAATGTGCTGGAACACGAGCCGGAACAGGCCCTCTTCGTGCCCGACGACGACCCGCTGCTCTTCTATCGTGCCATAGCACGCTATGCCGTCAAGGCGCTGAGGCCTGGCGGCATGCTCTTTTTTGAGATAAATCCTCTTTATGTCGGCGCGTTGCAGCAGATGCTTCGCAACGAGGGCTTTGCATCTACCGAGGTCAGGACCGACCAATTTGGCAAAAAAAGATTCACGAAATCATGGTTATAAAGAAAGAAATGACCGGCCAGCAGGCCTATCAGAAACTTGCCGACCTCTGTGCCCGCAGTGAGCACTGTCAGTATGAGATGACGGAAAAGATGCGGCAGTGGGGTGTCAGCGACAAGGAACAGGCGCAGGTAATGGACCGCCTCGTCAAGGAGCGGTATGTTGACGACGAACGCTTTGCGCGGGCGTTTATCTACGACAAGATACGCTACAACAAATGGGGACGGCGCAAGGTGGAGCAGGCGCTATGGATGAAGCATGTAGACGAGCATATCAGCAGACCACTGCTCGACGAGGTGGACGACGAGGAATACCTCCACATACTGCGCCCCCTGCTGGAGCAGAAACGCCGCAGCACCAAGGCTGCCAGCGACTACGAACTCACCATGAAACTTACCAGGTTTGCACTTAGCCGCGGCTTTACGATGGAAATCATCAACCAGTGCCTGGATGCTATTGGTCAGCCACAAGAGTAAAGATCTCACGTAGGTTGCGGCCCTGCTGGTCGTAGTCCAGGCCGTAGCCAACGATGAAGTCGTTGGGGATGGAGAACGCGGCGTATTCAATGTTCAGGTCTTCCTGTAGTTTGTCGGGCTTGACAAAGAGTGTGCATATATGCACCGACGCAGGATGGCGTGTGCCCAGCGACTCCACCATCTGCTTCATGGTGCGCCCAGTGTCTACGATGTCTTCCAGAATGATGACGGTGCGCCCTTCCAGGTCTTCGTTGATGCCCAGCACCTCGTGCACCTTGCCGGTGGAGGTGATGCCCTGATAGGATGCCAGTTTTACAAACGAGATCTCGCAGGGGATGGTCATCTCACGCATCAGGTCGGCGGCGAAGATAAAAGCCCCGTTGAGCACGGCCAGGAACAGCGGGTTCTTGCCCGCCATGTCCTTGTTGAGCCGCCCGGCCAGTTCTTTCACGCGCTTTTTGATTTCCTCCTCGGGGATTGAGGTCTCAAACGTCTTGTCAATAATCTTTACTCTACCCATGATTGAATGATTAATTGTTAAAAGAAGATGATGCCGAAAACGGCACAGAAGAAACCGACGGCAAAGCCGCAGACCACCTGCGGGAGGCTGTGCTGGCGCAGGATCATGCGTGCGGTGCCGAGGATGCCTGCCAGGAGAAAGACCAGGCAGAACCACCATACCGGATTGAAGCCGAAGATGTCGGCGAAGACAAACAACGCGCCGGCAACGCCGCCCACGGCAGCGGTATGCGTGGAGATCTTCCACCATATATTAATAATGGCACACGTGATCTGAACGACCAGTGCGCCAATGACAATGCTTGAAACAAAATGGTAGATATGCAGCGACTCCAGCACATAGAGACAGGCCAGGTAACAGAGAATGCTGATGATATACGGCACCATGCGGCGGCGCTTCTGGCCCATCTCTATGCGTGTCCAGCCCTGGATGCGACGGTAGAAATGGATCATGAACGTTGGCAGCAGGATGGTGAAGAAATAGACGAGTGCCAACACCAGCAGCCGGTATTCCACCGGCAGCAGGTTGAGGTAACTGAAGGTGAAGAGCGCTATCAGCCCCACTAACGGCAGGTAAAACGGTGTGAACAGCAGGCTCACAACACGCGCTCCATAGATAATACCCCTTTCTCTTGTCATTATTATTCAATGATTAATTGTAACCTCTTATTTATTATCTCTCACCTCTCACTTCTCACCTCTCACTTCCCACTTCTCACCACTCACCTCCGCAGTCTTGCTATAGGAATGCCCAGTTGCTCGCGGTATTTGGCCACGGTGCGACGGGCTATAGGAAAGCCCCTGGCTGCAAGGGCGGCACTCAGCGCATCGTCGCTCATGGGCTTCTGACTGTCTTCGCTTTCAATGATTTCGCGCAGGGCGGCCTTGATCTGCCGGGTCGACAGTTCCTCGCCCGTATCGGTGACATAGCCGTCGCTGAAGAAGAACTTCAGCGGGAAGGTGCCCCAGCGGGTCTGCACATACTTGGAATTGGTGACGCGGGAAACGGTGCTCAGGTCCAACCCCGTGCGCTCGGCCACGTCTTTCAGAATCATTGGCCGAAGCAGCGACTCGTCGCCCTCTTCAAAGAAGCGGTGCTGCAACTGGATGATGGCCTTCATGGTGAGCGTCAGTGTGCGCCGCCGCGTCTCTATGGCATTGATGTAGTTCTGCGCGGCCTCCACCTTCTGCCTGGTATAGAGCAGCGCCTCTTTCATCTGCCGGCTCAGGCCTTCCTTGTTGTTCTGATAGTCATTAAGCAGGTCGACAAACGACTGTGACACTTGCAGTTGCGGCACGTCACCATGGTTGAGCGAGAGGGTGATGGTACCGTCGTCCTGCGTATCGACAATGAAGTCGGGCGTGATCTGCTGCAAAGAGCGGCCTACGCTCTCGCCCATCGACGCGCCGGGCTTGGGGTTGAGGCGGCGCAACTCAGTGAACAGAGCGTCGGCCTGCAGAGGACTGAGGTCCAGCACCTGCTGAATCTTCTGCCAGTGCTTCTTGGTGAACTCGTCGAAATAGTTGTTGACAACGGTGAGCATCAACTCTGTCAGTCTGTCGGGCATGCGCGTCGTCTTCCTGCGCTTAATCTGCAACAACAGACATTCCTGTAGTGTGCGGGCACCGATGCCTGGCGGGTCGAGTTGCTGCAGTTTCTTGAGAACGGCTTCTATCTGCCCTGTGTCGAGGTCGATGTTATGATAGATGGCCAGTTCGTCGGCAATGGTCTCGAGTGGCACACGCAGAAAACCGTCATCATCGAGCGAGCGGATAAGGTATTCCATCACATAGCGGTCGCGGTCGGAGAGTTCCATCTCGCCCACCTGCTCAAGCAACTGGTCGTAGAACGACAGCACGTCGCCATAGACCATCTCCTCGTGCTCGTCGGCCGACGAACGGCCACCCTGGTACACGGGCAAGTCCTCGTCGTCGCGGCCGATACTCTCCAGGGCGGCATCGAGGGCATCACTGCGCTCTTCGCGCTCGCGCTGACTCTCATAGTCGTCGCCGCTGCCGCCCGCATCGCCATCCTCGGAGAAATCGGACACCTCTGCATAGTCAGGATCCTCAATCACAGATTCCAAGGCCGGGTTGTCGTGCATCTCGGTCTCTATTGACTCTGCCAGTTGACTGATAGGCAACTGTATGAGTTGCGACTGCAGTAACTGCTGCTGCGAAATGCTCTGCTGCAGTTTCTGTGTCTGTTTCTGTTCCTGTATCTGACCCTGGTTCAATTTCCCAATTTCCTATTTTTTTAATTTTTTAATTTTTCAATTTTTCAATTTTTAAAGTATTCCTTCAGTTCCTCGGCGTAGGCCGCCAGCACATGAGCCTCCATGTTGCCATAGCGCTGCCACACCTGCTGGCAGGGCAGCAAAAGGTTCGACACAATCAGCGCGTCGCGGTTGAGGTAGGGGTCGCAGGTCTGGAAGATGTCAAGCACCAGCACCACGTCGGAAACCTTCAGGTGCATGAGCCTGGCCAGTTCCTGCACTTCGGGCGTGTCGGTCACCATCGTTATGGGCGACAGACGGAAATACAGGTCAAGGATCAGGATGAGCATCACCGGCATGAAGCGCTCGTCCTCACTGAGCGGCCGGAAGTCCTTCTCAAACGTCTCTTGCACCTCCACACCCTTATAGAAATCGGCGGCAGCACCGAAGCCTTTCATCTCGCGCAGCAGACGTACGGCACGGGCCAGGCGGCGAGGGTTCTCGCTGTACGTCTGCCAGATATGCTCTATGCGTGGTTTCTCCAGACGGGCTATCTGTTGCATGCGCGTCTGCAGATACTGAGGAGCAATGTGCAGTTCCAGACTAAGGTCTACCATTGCCCTGCTATAAAGCGGCTTTACGCCCACGGGCCGGCGCAGGTAAATCTGCATCAGCAGCAGGTAGTAATCATCTTGCCATACAGTGTTTTTTGCCATATCTTCATTTTTATGCCGCAAAGTTACAAAAAAAGTCTGTAACGAAAGACGGTTTTTGGAAGATTAACGCAATTCAGCCTGAAATAAAGGCAAGACGGGGAAGAACGAGAAAGTTCAAATAGGGACTAAAAGCAAATTGGGGAGGATTGGTGAAGGAGTTAGGTTTCTTATTCGTAACCCCAAAAGCACCTCTCACCGCCCGTTGGTACCCTCCCCCGGACAACATCGTGGATATCAACGGTGATAAGTGGATTATCAGCAAGCGACACAAGACCAACATCCCCTTCCAAGTGAAACTGATGGACGTACCCTTGCAAATTATCGACCGCTACAAGCACCTACAAGAAGACAAACTGGTGTTCGGCAAGATGCGCTCGACCTTTGGTCGCTTGGCTTGTCCAAGAACTACTGGTCGATGTGCAAGAAACTGAAAACGGTGATGACCGCCTGCGGCATTGAGAAAGCCATTTCCTACCATTGTGGAAAACATTTGAGATTTTCTTAGTAACTAAAAATCATGCAGTTACCTTTTTGGATTTGGTAACAGGTAACGATTTAGAAACGAACTAAGTTCCTTATTCTTTCTCATTTTGCTTAACTTCAAAGAACGCTTCTTTACGTGTGCAAAGGTACACTATTATATTTACACTACCAAATTATTAGCATTTTTAGCTCCTTTTACATGATTTTCTCATAATCAAACTTAATAATTGTTTGAAAAATGAGTGTTGGGCACTTAGTCCAAATTATTTTTCGTACCTTTGTGGCCACAAACTCAAATTATCAGTTACAATGAAGAATGTCATTAGCACCTCAAAGGCACCCGCTGCCATCGGCCCATACAGTCAGGCCATACAGGTAGGAAATCTCGTCTATACATCGGGACAGTTGCCCATTGACCCTGCCACGGGACAATTCCCGGAGGGTGGCATCAAGGAGCAGACCCGCCAGTCGCTCACCAACGTAAAAGCCATCCTTGAAGGGGCTGGACTATCAATGGCAAGCGTCGTCAAGACGACCGTATTCATGGCCAACATGGATGACTTCGCAGAGATGAACAGCGTCTATGCAGAGTTCTTCGCAGAGCCTTACCCTGCCCGTTCTGCCGTGGCAGTAAAGACACTGCCCAAGAATGCACTGGTGGAGATAGAAGTCATTGCCGAGATATAAGCACTGATGAGAAAGATCATTCTAACAGGGTTGCTGGCTGTATCCTGTCTTGTTGCAAATGCCCAGACAGGACTGAAAAGAGTGTACGATGAGAGCATCAATCCGCTGGAGCAGATAGACCAGGCGGTAGCAAAAGCCAAGGCAGAAAGCAAGTTCGTCATTTGTCAGGTGGGTGGAAACTGGTGTCCGTGGTGTCTGCGCTTTGCTGACTTCATCACGGGTGACAGTACCATCAGCAGCGTCATTGCCGACAACTTTGAGTATATCCATGTGAACTACAATCCGCGTAAGTCACAAGGAGAGGAGCAAATCGCACAAGGTAAAGCCCTTATGCAGCGTCTCAATAACTGTGGTCGTTTCGGATTCCCTGTGTTTGTGGTACTCGACGTGGAAGGTCACGTCCTGCACATACAGGATTCGAG
>JAFSYY010000103.1 GCA_017455845.1 Prevotella sp.
CCAGATGTGCAACGGGAACATGGCACTCTTACCGGCACCACCGATGAACATCAGCACCAGGGCGGTGGGGATGATGCAGGCGCCGGCTGTGACGGCCTTGGCCATGTTGCCCTCGATGAACGGCGTGGTGCCCTGGCCCATCACGATGTCGCCCGCAAACGAGAAACTGAACGAGTCGGTGAAGTAGCCGAAGGTCAGGATGCCGATGAGGAAGAACATATCGGCGAAGCGCGTCACGATGAATGCCTTCTTAGAGGCTGCGATGGCGGGCTTCAACGGATAGTAGAAACCGATGAGCAGGTAACTGCTGACACCCACCAACTCCCAGAACATATACATTTGGAAGATGTTGGTGGCGAGCACCAAGCCCAGCATCGACATGGTGAAGAGGCTCAAGAAGGCATAGTAGCGCTGGAAGCCCTTTTCGCCGTGCATGTAGCCAAAGGAATAGATGTGCACCATAAGCGACACCGTGGAGATGACGATGAGCATCATCACCGAGATGGGGTCGAGCAGGATGCCCATGTCGAAATGGAGGTTGCCAAGGGGCAGCCACGTGAAGTTGTAGGGAACAATCGTCTGGAAGATGCCCTCCGCGGTGCGGTCAGCCGTGAAATAGGTGAAGGCCGTCCAATAGGAGAGAATCGTGACGAGCGACAGCGAGCACGTGCCGATGAGTCCGGCAGCCTTGTGCTGCATCTTCATGCCAGCCAGTCCTAACACGATGAAGGACAGAAGTGGCAGCAACAGTATTAAATAAGATAATTCGTAAACCATAACTTCTATCCTTTTAAGTTAGTTATTGCCTCGACGCTATCGCTCTTGAAGTGACGATAGACGTTGATGATGATCGCGATGGCCACGGCACTCTCGGCGGCACTGACACCGATGGAGAAGAGGGTCATGAAGAATCCCTCGAGATGCCCGTCGGGGAAGAGCAGCCGGTTGAACGCGGCGAAGTTGATGTCCACGGCGTTGAGAACCAACTCAATAGAGATGAGCATGGCAATCAGGTTGCGGCGGGTGACGAAGCCGAAGACGCCGATGAAGAACAGGAGTGCTGAAAGCACGAAATAACATTCTACTGGTACCATAGCCTAATCCTCGTTTTTACGTGAAACAACCAAGCCGCCGATGATACATGCCAGCAGGAACACTGAGATGAACTCAAACGGCAACACATACTGATACTTGTCGGCACCGACGAGGGCCTGGCCGATGCCCTCCATGGGCACCTCGGCGTCGGCCACCTCACAGGCACGATAGACAAACTGATTCTTCAGGAAGACGAAGACCACCGTGGCCAGTCCGATGAGCGCAGCCAGACCGCCCCAGAGCATCCGCGAGCATTTCACTCGCTCGATGAGTCCCTGGAGGGTGCGCTTGCTGACCAGTTGGATGGCAAACACATAGATCATCGTCACGCCACCGGCATAGACGGCAATCTGTGCGGCTCCCAGATACGTATAGTCGAGCAGGAAGTAAAGACCTGCCACGCCAAAGAGCACGAACAACATGAATGTTGCGGCTCGCATAATCCGCTTGGTCGTCACACACATAATGGCAGAGCCGATGATGACGACGGCGAGAATACAAAACATGATTATATTTCCCATAATCTTTACTTCTTCTTAGTGTTGAACTTTCCGACTTGCCACTCGGCGCCGCCATCTAAGAGGTTGGGCAGCGAGCCACCCTGATAGACCTCCTTGTCGAGGTGGAGCACCAGTTTGTCGCGCTTGAACGTGGCGTTCTCGAAATCGTTGGTAAACTCGATGGCATCGAAGTTGCAGGCGTTGGTACAGAGTTGGCAGAACATGCAGTCGCCCAGGTCGTACTGATAGTCGTCGAGCACCTTCTTCTTCTTGCCCGTCTCGGGATCCTCGGCCATGTGAGCCGTAATCTTGATGGTTCCGTTGGGGCATGCCTTCTCGCATAGCGTACAGGCGGTGCACTTATATGTGCCGTCGTCATTGCGCTTGAAGACCAGACGGCCACGGTGACGCTTGGCCACGTGGAGGGTGGTCTTACGGTTCTCGGGGTACTGCTCCGTGCACTTGTTGGTCCAGTAGTCCTTGGCGTATTCCTTCAAGGTGGTCTTCATGCCGACAGCCAGCGTCTTGATGCCGTGCCCGAGTTCGCTGAAATATGATTTGTTATCTTCCATTGAAATTATTTTTTTCTGGAAACGAATTTGTTATTCCTTTTTTGGAAACGAATTTGAATAATTTTTTATAATTTGACCACTAATTTTTATAATCCTATTTTTTAATTATTATAATTTGTGGATGAAATTATTCTAATTATGATAATTTGTTTCCAAAAACCTTAAAAATTTATTTCACGTACAGGCCGAAGGCCACGATGACGGTCATCAGCACGAGGTTGATGAGGGCGAGGGGCATGAGGTACTTCCACTCTAACTTCAGAATCTGGTCGATTCGCAGACGGGGGAACGTCCACTTGATCCACATCAGCACCCAGACGAGCAGGAAAGCCTTGCCCATGAACCACACGATGCCGGGGATGTACTGCATCACCTGGTCGAAGCCGTCGACACCAATCTGGATGGGTGCCCAGCCTCCGAGGAACACCGTGGCGGCAATGCCTGCGATGATGAAGAGGTTGAGGAACTCGGCCAAATAGAAGAAACCGAAGCCCATACCCGAGTACTCCGTGTGGTGACCGGCGGTCAACTCGCTCTCGGCCTCGGCCATGTCGAAGGGGCCGCGGTTGGCCTCGGCATTACCGGCGATGAGGAACACGATGAAAGCGATGATGGCGGGCACGTGACCCTGCACGATGAGCCAGCCCCAGGGGCCGTTCTGCGCCTCGACGATGCCAGAGACCTGCATCGTGCCCGTCAGGATGACGGCGGTGATGAGGCAGAGGCACAGCGACATCTCGTAGGAGATCATCTGTACGGCGGCACGCATGGCCGACACCACAGAGTACTTGTTGTTTGAGGCCCATCCTGCCATGAAGATACCCACCACGCCGATGCTGGAGATGGCCGTCAGCAGGAACACGCCCACATTGAAGTCGAGGATATGTGCGCCCTTGTTCCAAGGCAGGAAGCAGAAGGCACCCACCGAGCCGAAGATGACGAGGAACGGGGCGACGGCATAGAGCAGTTTGTCGGCCTTGTCGACGAAGAAAATCTCCTTGATGAGCATCTTCAGCACGTCGGCCACCACCTGCAGCAGTCCCCAAGGACCCACGCGGACGGGGCCTATGCGGCACTGGAAGTAGGCGCAGACCTTACGCTCCATGAAAATCAGAATCATGGCGATTACCGAATAGGCACCCAGGATGACTGACCCTACGAGCACACACTCTATGAGAATCGCCCAGAACTCGCCAAGGCCCACCGTCTGCGTCAGCAGAGCATGGAACCAGGCGGTTACTTTCGAGAAATCAAATATATGTTCCATAGTTATTTATCTGTCGATGTCAGGTATAACAATATCGATGGCAGCACACGTAGCAATGAGGTCAGCCACCTTCTGACCGCGCAGCATCGGGTCGAAGGCACCAACGAGCGAGAGCCCCATGGGGCGCATCTTCATGCGGTAAGGGCTCTTGTCGCCACGAGAGTCGAGATATACGCCAAACTCGCCTGCCACACCCTCAACGGAGTAGTACCACTGACCCTCGGGGCACTTGATGATGGGCTTCTGCTTCACGTAGAAGTCGCCCTCGGGGATGTTGTCGATGAGTTGTTCGATGATGTTCAGGCTCTGGTACATCTCGTTGATATGGATGAGATAGCGCGCCATGGAATCGCAGGTGTTGAGCGTGCACTGTTCCCACTCCACCTTGTCGTACATGTCGTAGGGGTGATTCTTGCGCACGTCGTTCTTCCAGCCCGAGGCACGTCCGGCCGGTCCCGTCACGCCGTAGTTGATACAGTCCTCAAGACTCATCGGGCCGCAGTTCTCCAGACGGTTGTGGGTGATGATGTTGTCGCCAAACACGTCCATATACTCCTGAATCATCGGGCGCAGGTACTTCACCAGGTCCTTACAGTTCTTCACGAAGTTAGGATCGATGTCGTCCTGCAAGCCACCTATTCTATAATAGTTCTGAATGAGGCGTCCGCCCGTGGTCTCCTCCATCACGTTGAGCACGTGTTCACGGTCGCGCATGCCATAGAGCATTGCCGTCAGGGCTCCAAGATCCTGACCTACGCAAGAGGTGTAAAGCAGGTGCGAGTCGATACGCTGAAGTTCGTCCATAATGGTGCGGATGTACTTGATGCGGTCGGTCAACTCTACACCCAGGGCTTCTTCAATCACACCAACCAGCGCATGACGGTGCTGCATGGCTCCCAGATAGTTCAGGCGGTCGGTCAGTGCCAGCGTCTGCGGGTAGGTCATCGACTCCCACATCTTCTCTATGCCACGATGGATATAGCCCAGATGCGGATAAACGCGCTTGACGGTTTCCCCGTCAAGGACCGTCTGCAGTCGCAGCACACCGTGGGTGGCAGGGTGCTGTGGACCTATGTTTATGACGTAGTCGTCGGCAGAGAACAGTTGGTTCTGCTTCGTCTGCAGGTCACCGTTCTTGTCAATGTAGTATTCCAGTCCGTAGTCAGGCTCTACGTCATCGTCGAGTGTGTACTCGTCGGTAGCCTTGAAGTCTTTGCGCAGGGGAAGTCCCTTGAAATCGTTGCGCAAGAAGAGGCGGCGCATATCGGGATGACCCAGGAACACTATGCCGAGGAAGTCGAACACCTCGCGCTCCAGCAGGTCGGCACCCTTCCAGATACTCACAACCGACGGGAGGTAGTGGGTCAATAATCCGTCGGTATCGCCAGTGCCGTTAGAGGCCATGCCGTCGCCACACACCTTGGTACGAGCCAGCATCTTCACGCTGCAACGCTCGTGGTTCTCAGTATTCTCAAGGATATAGATACAGCCTAATCCCTCTTCGCCAAAGTCCTCACCGACGATGGTAACAAGGAAGTCGAAGTGCTTCTTGTCCTTCAAGTTCTGCATCTCCTGCGCAAACTTGTCAAAGTCAAATACAAGATGATTCAGTTTCATTTCGGTTCCTCCTGTTCTTTTTTAAGCGTTTCTGTAAACTCTGCAGGCACATCGGTCACCACGATGGGCTTCTTGCCGCCGCGACCGTAGGTCAGTTCCTCGTTAGAAACGCCCAGAGCAGCCTCCTCGGCGGTCTGCTTGTGGTTGGCACCACCGAAGAACTTTTCTATCTTCACCTTGCGCTGCAACTGCATCATGCCATACATGATAGCCTCCGGACGCGGGGGACAGCCAGGAATAAACACATCCACAGGCACAATCTCCTCGATGCCCTTCACTACGTGGTACGACGACTTGAACGGTCCGCCGCTGATGGCGCAGCCGCCCACGGCAACCACATACTTTGGCTCGGCCATCTCATCGTACAGGCGTTTCAGCGCCGGAGCCATCTTGTGGGTAATCGTTCCGGCACACATGATCAGGTCGGCCTGACGGGGAGAGTTTCGCGTCACCTCAAAACCGAAGCGCGAGAAATCATAACGTGCACAGCCACAGGCCATGAACTCGATACCGCAGCAACTGGTGGCAAACGTCAGCGACCACAGCGAGTTGCTGCGTCCCCAGTTAATCAGCGAGTCCAGGTTGCCTGTCAACACATTGACGCCACCCTCATGGAGTTCGTCCACAATACGCTCCAACGACTCGTTGTCCTTGAACTCGTCGTAAGGGAGCATTTTGATTTTCGGTTTTCTTACTTCCATTCCAGTGCTCCTTTCCGCCAGGCGTAGGCCAGGCCAAATACTAATACTAACAAGAAGAAGCCGATGCTGAGCAATGCTGCCGCACCGAACTGCTTCACTACTACAGCCCATGGATATAGAAACACCGTTTCCACATCGAACATGAGGAAGAGGATGGCAAACAAATAATAGCCCACGTTAATGGGAATCCATGAGGTACCGCGCGTGGGTATGCCACTTTCGTATGGCTCACCCTTGATCTTAGTGTAAGATCGCGGTCCTAATAGTTTCGCCGTCACATAGGCTGCTGCCACCAGTGTAATAGCCGTCACGAGGACGGTAATTAACATTGTGAAATTCATAAAAACTATTTAATGTTATAACAATAATGTTCTTAATAGCGGTGCAAAGGTAGTAAAAAAAATGCATTAAATAGCATATTTGCTAGGAAAAAATTTGGCGGTTACATTTTTTTTCCTTACTTTTGCACCCGACAATTTAAAAAATAACTCATTAAACTAAATATTATTGCCTATCGAAACAAAATTTACTTCATAAAAAATATTTAAAGATATGAAGAATTTTGAAGGAGTAGCCGACGAAGCATTGGCATTACTCTATATCAATGGCGACAACCGTGCGTTCGATGAGTTATTATCACGCACCCAGGAGAAACTGTTCACATACATCATGTTCGTGGTTCGCGACCATGACGTTGCTGACGACATCTTCCAAGAGACCTTCGTCAAGGTTATCACGAAACTTCAGCAGGGTCAATACACCGACTCCGGGAAATTCCTGTTCTGGATTACGCGCATTGCCCATAACTGCATCATGGACTGGTACAGGCTGCAGCAGTCGAGCCATATCATCGAGGTAACCGAAAACAACGACCTGCAAAACCTGAAGAGCCTCTCAGTGATGGACACCAACAAAGAGGCCGAGATGATCAACGAGCAGGTGCTCATTGATATTAAAAGGATGGTAGACACCCTGCCTACCACACAGCGTGAGGTGGTCTATATGCGCTATTATCAGCAACTGTCGTTCAAGGAGATTGCCGAGTTGACAGGCGTGAGCATCAACACGTCGCTGGGCCGCATGCGCTACGCACTGATCAACTTGAGGAAGATGGCCAAGGAGCACCAGATAGAACTGGCACTGTGTGAGTAATCAAAGTGCCCGCAACTGCCTGGTCAAAGTGCCCGCAACTGCCTGATCAAAGTGCCCGCGACTGGCTGATCAAAGTGCCCGCAACTGGCTGATGACGGTCTCTGGTTCGGGAGCCTTGAACACGTAACTGCCACTTACCAGCACATCGACACCGGCAGCCACCAGACGGGGGGCTGTCTCACCCTGTACGCCGCCATCGACCTCTATCAACGCCTTGCTGCCGCTCTCATCTATCAACTTGCGCAGGCGTTTCACCTTCTGTATGGTGTTCTCGATGAAGACCTGGCCGCCAAAGCCCGGGTTCACGCTCATCAGCAGCACCATGTCCACATCGCCGATAATATCTTCCAGCACAGAGACAGGTGTCGACGGATTCAGGGTGACACCAGCCTTCATGCCAGCGCCATGAATCTCCTGCATCGTGCGATGCAGATGCACGCAGGCCTCCTGATGAACGTTCATCATCATCGCCCCCAGGCGTGCCGTCTGCTGGATGTAGCGTTCTGGTTTCTCTATCATATAATGCACGTCAAGCGGTTTGCGGCATACCTTTGCCACGGCCTCGAGCACCGGGAAGCCGAAGGAGATATTTGGCACAAACGAGCCGTCCATCACATCCAGGTGAAGCCAGTCGGCCTCAGAGCGGTTTATCATCTGAATATCCTGGTCGAGGTGGAGGAAGTCGGCCGCAAGCAGTGAAGGTGAAACTAAAGTCATGGCTATCTTTACTAATAATTTATTGATTAGTTAAGGCAGTAAGCCTGCTGGTTTGCCACACGGTACGTGTAGGCTATTTCCCTGATAAGTCTTAGCGTTCTCTCGCTGGGGTGGGTCTCTTCATAAGTAAATATCTTCATAGGCATCACGTTTTGTTTGACTTATATACTTTAGTAACGTGATGCCTTTCATAATATTATGTCAAACCACAGAATAATTTTCAATATCTTTCATGCCGTTAAGAAACGCCTGCGCATCCATGCGCTTCTTGCCTGCCAGTTGCAGTTCGTCTATCTGCAGCCAGCAGTCCGAGCAACTGACAAAGAGGTGTTTCCTGTCGGCTTTGAGCACCCCTGCCCCACCCTCTGCGGGCTGGCCGGTCTTGCTGGTACGGAATATTTTCAGCACCGTCTGCTGCCCTTTCTCGTCGCGCAGCGTTGTCCATGCACCAGGATAAGGACTCAGGCCACGGATGAAATCGTACACTTGTTTTGCAGACTTCATCCAATCAATCTCACACGTTTCCTTAAAGATTTTCGGAGCAGCCTTCAGGTCATTGCCCGTTGCCCGTTGACCATTGACCATTGACCATTGGTCGATGGTTGAAGGATGACCGTTGGCAGCGACGATGGCCTCAAGCGTTTCCATACATATCTGCGCCCCCAGGCGCATCAGGCCGTCGTAGACATATTCCACGTTGGCATCGTCGGGTATGGTGAAGGGCTTCTGCATGATGATACGTCCCGTGTCAATATCGTGATCCAGGAAAAAGGTGGTGACACCCGTCTCTGTCTCACCGTTGATGACCGCCCAGTTGATGGGTGCCGCACCACGATATTGCGGCAACAGGGCTGCATGCACATTGAACGTGCCGTATTCGGGCATGGCCCACACCACCTCCGGCAACATGCGGAAAGCCACCACGACCTGCAGGTTGGCCTGGTAACTGCGCAGCGACTCCACGAAGTCAGGGTCTTTCATCTTCTCCGGCTGCAACACGGGCAGTCCCTTCTCCAGGGCATACTGCTTCACTGCCGAAGGCTGAAGCACAGAGCCGTGACGTCCCACAGGCTTATCGGGCTGCGTGACCACCGCCACCACGTTGTATGCATTGTCGACCAATGCCTTCAGGGTCTCTACCGCAAACTCCGGCGTACCCATAAACACGATTCTCAAATCACTCTTCTTCATGACCACATCATTTTTTTAGTCTTCACTCATGTCGGCCACCATCTTGCGGTAATGAGTGTAGATACGCTCACGCGAGATATAGCCTTTCAGGTGATTATCCCTGTCGAGTACAGGCAGCCAGTTGGCATGTGTCTTGTCGAAGGTCTTCATCACCAGCGTCATCGGGGCCCGGTCGTTGAGCGTTGCCAGGGGCTCCTGCATCAACTGACTGGCCGTGAAGTGATGATACAACTCCGTGCGGAACACGATGTTACGGATCTTGGCAATATCTATCTCGCCCAGCAGGTTGCCGGCAGCATCGAGCACTGGGATGACGCTATTGCGCGAACGGCTTATCTTCCTCACTATTGCCGACAATTCCGTATCGGGCATCACCGACAGATAGTCGCGCTCTATAACGCTGTCCAGTTGCATCAGCGTCAGCACGGCATGGTCGGTATGATGCGTTATCAGTTTACCCTGCTTGGCCAGCCGCGAACTGTAGATGCTATGAGGTTCAAAAATAATAATTGTCAGATAGGAACAGATAGACACGATCATCAGCGGCAGAAACAGACTGTAGCCGCCGGTCAACTCGGCAATCAGGAAGATACCCGTCAGCGGTGCATGCATCACACCCGACATCACGCCGGCCATGCCCATCAGGGCAAAGTTCTTCTCCGGCACATAGACACCGATATGATTGATATTCCACAGCCGCGAGAAAAGGAAACCGCTGAAGCAGCCAATAAACAGCGAGGGCGCAAACGTACCGCCACAACCACCGCCGCCATTGGTAGCCGACGTGGCAAACACCTTTGTCAGCAGCACCAGTGCGATGTAGGGTATAAGCATGTCTATCTGTCCGGAGAACAGCGAGTTGTTCATCACGTGCTCCCAGTCGGCCTCCGAGGCGCCGTTGAGCAACAGGTTGATGGGGCCGTAGCCCTCGCCATAGAGCGACGGGAACAGGTAGATGAGCAGGCTCAGCACCGAGCCGCCAATCATCAACTTGATATATGGCTTGTCCTTGAAACGGGCAAAGATGTCCTCACAGAATCCCATGGTACGGATGAAATACAGGCTCACCAGGCCACAGAATATGCCCAGTGCCATACACGCGGGCACACGCTCTACCGACCAGGGATTGTCCAGGTGAAACGTAAACAACGCAGCATCGCCGCTGAAGATATAGGTGAAGCAGGTGGCCGTGACACAACTGACGAGGATGGGCATCAGAGAGGCCATCGTCAGATCTATCATCAGCACCTCGATGGTGAAGACAAGGCCGGCAATAGGCGCCTTGAAGATGCCGGCAATAGCCCCGGCAGCACCGCATCCCACCAGCAGCATCAACGTCTTGCTGTCCATCTTGAACAGTTTACCAAGGTTAGAGCCTATGGCCGAGCCCGTCAGCACGATAGGGGCCTCGGCTCCCACACTGCCGCCAAAGCCAATGGTTATGGCCGAGGCAATGACGCTCGACCATGTGTTATGCGGCTTCAGCCTGGAACGGTTCTGGCTGATGGCATAGAGGATGCGGGTAATGCCATGCGAGATATTATCCTTGACGACATGGCGCACAAAGAGCGAGGTGATATAGATACCCACAACAGGGTAAACCAGGTACAGCCAGTTTGACGAGGAGGCATCAAAGGAACTGGTGAGTAGCAATACTATCTGGTTGATGAGCCAATGGAGCAGGAAGGCTGCCACGGCTGCAAAGAAACCCACGAGAAAAGCCAATATCAGCACAAACATCCGTTCGCTGATATGCGTCTCCCGCCACTCATGCAGGCGCCCCAGCCATACCTTCGCTGTTGTTGGGTTGATGGTCGTTTCTGTCATCCACAATCAGGATTTCAGCAGTTTCTCCAGGAAGTCATCCAGGTCTTTATCCAAACCCTCCATCAGGTCGGGGTCCATGATCACCGTATCACCGTCGACAACATAGAGTTCGGCCACATTCTCGTGCTCGTCATCCTCCAGCACAAAGGCATACGGCTTCAGGATGGAGAGGTTGTCGGCCAGCGCGGCATTGCCCTTCAGACATTTGCGCAGCACCGACGTGACGGTCTCATAGAAATCGTCGTCCTTGTTGTCTATCCATTCCTCCACCACACAACGCGTCAGTTCGCGGTCGTCATCATCGAGAATGGTTATCTCGCCTGTTTCCTGACTGACACGTATATGTATGTCGGTCAACAACGAAGCCTCTTCATGGGCAGGGAATTTTTCCGCCAGTTTACGAAGTGCACGTTCAAGTGTCTGCTGTGTCTGCTCTGTCAAATTCATAATGCTTTCTCCATTTATCCTGCAAAAGTATCAAAAAAGATTCGTATTTGCAAGCGATTATGAATATTTTTCAAAAATAAATGGAAATTCTTAATATGTTTTTCACAAAATATTCGTAACTTTGCACCCGCAATGGAGAACTCAATACGTCATGAGGGCATTGTGGAATCTATTGACGGCGAGCATATTCGCGTCAGGATTACCCAACATTCTGCCTGTAGCGCTTGCAAGATAGCATCTCACTGCACGGCCGCGGAGTCGAAAGAAAAAGTGGTGGATGTCTTTCATGGCGCACGCAAGGACTTGAACGTGGGCGACAGTGTAGTGGTAGGCACATCGGGCCAGACGGCAGGCATGGCTCTGCTCATGGGCTTCGGGCTGCCGCTGATACTCCTTCTCGCCGTGCTGGCCGTCATGCTCTCTGTCGGGGCCGGCGAAGGCTCTGCTGCACTGGCCGCACTATGTGCGCTCGTACCTTATTATATATTATTATGGTCACAGCGTCACCGCATTGCCAGAAAGATTGCCTTCAGCATTGAGTAGGCAGTCCGTGCAGGCGCCAGAGTAAGCAGTCCGTGCAGGCGGCTGAATATGTGTCCGTGCAGGCGGCTGAATATGTGTCCGTGCAGGCGCCAGAATATGTGTCCGTGCAGGCGCCAGAATAGGCAGTCCGTGCAGGCGCCAGAATAGGCAGTCCGTGCAGGCGCCAGAATAGGCAGTCCGTGCAGGCGCCAGAATAGGCAGTCCGTGCAGGCGCCAGAATAGGCAGTCCGTGCAGGCGGGTTTCCCCCGCCTGAAAGCAAAGAAACAAACTAAAAGAACAAATAAAACAAATACAACAACAACAATTATTATTATGAATTTCATCTTGATTGCAGTCATTGTGCTTGGAGGCATCGGACTCATCGCAGCCATCGTGCTGTTTGTCTGCTCCAAGAAATTTGCTGTTTTCGAAGATCCACGCATTGCACAGGTCAACGAACTGCTGCCCGGTGCCAACTGCGGTGGATGTGGTTTTGCCGGTTGTGGCGGTATGGCCGACGCACTGGTGAAAGGAGCCGACAACGGCAGCATCGAGGGGCTTAACTGTCCTGTGGGCGGTGCCGAAGTGATGGGCCAGGTGGCCAGCCTCCTGGACATGGCCATTGCCAATGGCGAGCCGAAGGTAGCCGTCGTCAGATGCAACGGCACCTGTGCCCTGCGGCCTAAAGTGGCCGAGTATGTAGGTCTTCGCACCTGTGCGGCCATGAACGCATGCAGCGCCGGCGAGACGGCCTGCGGCTTCGGTTGCCTGGGCTGTGGCGACTGTGTGGCAGCCTGTCAGTTTGATGCCATCCACATGAACCCCGAGACGGGGCTTCCTGAGGTTGACGAGGAGAAGTGCACGGCATGCGGTGCCTGTGTGAAGGCTTGTCCGCGAAACATCATCGAACTGCGGAAGAAGGGTCCCAAGGGCCGCCGTGTGTTCGTGTCGTGCGTCAACAAAGACAAGGGTGCAGCAGCCATGAAGGCCTGCAAGGCAGCCTGTATCGGTTGCGGCAAGTGCGAGAAGGAGTGCCCGTTTGGTGCCATCACCATCGAGAACAATGTCTCTTACATCGATTTCACCAAGTGCCGCCTGTGCAAGAAGTGCGTCGCCGTATGTCCTACCAAGGCCATCCACGCCGTCAACTTCCCTGCACCAAAGCCGGCAGAAACTATTAAAGAAGAAAAGGAGGCTGAAGCATGAAGATCAAGACTTTTCGCATAGGTGGCATACACCCGGAGGAGAACAAACTGACCCATGAGGTGGCTACACAGGTGGCCCCACTGCCCAAGCAGGCCATCTTCCCACTGTCGCAACACATTGGTGCACCCGCCAAGCCCGTGGTCCAGAAAGGCGACAAGGTGAAGGTGGGCACGCTGCTGGCCGAGGCCGGTGGCTTCGTATCGGCACCTATCTATTCATCCGTCAGCGGCACGGTGTTCAAGATTGACACCGCCATCGATGCCACTGGCTATCGCAAGCCCGTCATCATCATCAACGTGGAAGGCGATGAATGGGAAGAGAGCATCGACCGCTCCGACAAACTGGAGCAGGTGAAAGACCACCCCGAACTCACGCCCGAGGAAATCGTGGAGCGTATCAAGACGGCAGGTGTAGTGGGTATGGGCGGTGCCTGTTTCCCCACCTTTATTAAATTATGTCCGCCACCCACGGCCAAGGCCGAATGTGTCATCATCAATGCCGTGGAGTGCGAGCCCTATATCACCGCCGACTACCGTCTGATGATGGAGCATGCCGACGAGATACTCGTGGGCCTGGAACTGCTGATGAAGGGTGCCAAGGTGACGAAGGGCTACATAGGCATCGAGACCAACAAGCCCGCCGCCATCGACCTGCTCACCGGCAAGTGTGCCGAAGCGTTTTCCGCTTCGGAATACCAGGTAGAGGTGGTGCCCTTGAAGCAGCGTTATCCGCAGGGTGGTGAGAAGCAACTGGTCGATGCCGTCATCCGCCGTCAGGTGCCTGCACCACCCGCCATCCCTGTCAATGTGGGCGCCATCGTGCAGAACGTTGGCACAGCCTTCGCCGTCTATCAGGCAGTGATGAAGCATAAGCCGCTGTTTGAGCGCTACACCACCGTCACCGGCAAACGGCTGCAGAAGCCCGGCAACTTCCTGGTACGCATGGGCACGCCGATGCAGGACCTGATAGACCTCTGCGGCGGCATGCCCGAGGGCGACAACAAACTGCTGGCCGGCGGCCCGATGATGGGCAAGGCTCTGATGTCGACGGAAGTGCCCATCTGCAAGGGCACTAACTCGGTGACCATCCTCAGCGACGATGATGCCCGCCGCAAGGAGCCCCAGGCCTGCATACGCTGCGCCAAGTGCGTGGGTGCCTGTCCTATGGGCCTCGAACCTTATCTGCTGGCCAAACTCTCGGCTTTCAAGAACTGGGAGCGTGCCGAGAAGGAGGACATCGTCAGTTGCATTGAGTGCGGCTCGTGCCAGTTCACCTGCCCCGCCCACCGTCCGCTGCTCGACAATATCCGCCAGGGCAAGCAGACCGTGATGGGGATCATCCGCAGCCGTGCGGCTAAAAAGAACTAAGAGTTAAGAATTAAGAATTAAGAAAAATACAATGGGAAAATTAATTGTATCACTTTCGCCTCACGCCCACGGCACCGACTCTGTGGAACGCAACATGTATGGCGTTATCATTGCACTGATACCCGCCCTGCTCGTCTCGTTCTTCTACTTCGGAATCGGCTCGGCCATCGTATGCCTTACCAGCGTTCTGGCTTGCGTGCTGTTCGAGTGGGCCATCAACAAGTTTATCCTCGGACGCGAGGAATGTACCGTCCTCGACGGCTCTGCTGCCCTGACGGGTCTGCTACTGGGCATGAACCTGCCATCCAACCTCCCCGTATGGATCATCATCATCGGTGCCCTCTTCGCCATCGGCGTGGGCAAGATGACCTTCGGCGGACTGGGCAACAACATCTTCAACCCGGCATTGGTAGGCCGCTGCGTGCTGTTGGTTGCCTTCCCTGCACAGATGACCAGTTGGCCGCTGCCAGGACATCTGCTCGACTATACCGACGCCACCACAGGCGCTACACCACTTGCTGTCATGAAACAAGCCATCCAGAACCATGACCCCAACGCCCTGAACCAACTGCCCGATGCCTTCAGCCTCCTGCTGGGCGATTATTCCTTAGGCGGAGGTGCCGGCACCATCGGCGAGATCTGCGGCCTGGCACTGCTGGCGGGCTTTGCCTTCATGCTCTGGCGCAAGATTATCACCTGGCACATCCCCGTGAGCATCATCGCAACGGTGTTTGTCTTCAGCGCCGTCATGCACCTCATCGACCCCATCTATGCCGACCCCACCACTGTCATCCTAAGCGGCGGACTGCTGCTGGGTGCCATCTTCATGGCAACTGACTATGTCACCTCCCCCATGACCGGCAAGGGTCAGATTATCTATGGTGTCTGCATCGGTCTGCTCACCATCATCATCCGTAATTGGGGTGCCTATCCGGAAGGCATGTCGTTTGCCATCTTGATTATGAATGCGTTCACACCGCTCATTAATAACTATGTGAAACCCAAGCGCTTCGGAGAAGTGCCGGCAAAGCAATAAGGAGGGCTTAATTATGAAGAAGTTAGAATCATCTTTATTGAATATGGTGCTGGTACTCACTGGCGTGGCTGTCATCATGGGAGCCATCCTGGCTTGGGTAAACAGCATTACAAGCGGACCTATCGCCGAACAGAAAGACAAGACCCTTTCTGAAGGCATCAAGGCCGTCATGGTATGCAACGACCTCACGGTGGCACGCGTAGACACCGTGAAAAACACGAATGCGAAAGGCAAGGAACTGACATATATTGTCTATCAGACCGTCGATGCCAAGGAACAGGTACTGGGTGCAGCAGTAGAGAGCACCAGCGACGGCTTCGGAGGCAAACTGCGCGTGCTGGTGGGATTCAACCCCGAAGGCCAGATCCTGGGCTATACCCTCCTGGAGCACGCAGAAACGCCCGGCCTGGGTGCCAAAGCCGACAAATGGTTTCAGAAAGGCGAGAAGGGCTGTATCATCGGCCTCAACCCCCAAGAGCCTCTCACGGTGTCAAAGGACGGCGGCCAGGTAGATGCTATTACGGCCTCAACGATAACAAGCCGTGCCTTCCTGCTGGCCGTCAACAATGCCTATCTGGCCTATAAGTCGAAACCTGTTGACGCTGCCACCGGTGCCACTAAGCAGCAATAATTATTAATTGTGAATTGTGAATTATTAATTATGAATTATATAAGTATTATCAAGAACGGCATCATCAAGGACAACCCAACGTTCGTCCTGATGCTTGGTATGTGTCCTACGCTGGCCACTACCACATCCGCGTCCAACGGTATGGCCATGGGACTGGCCACTATGGCTGTGCTCATCTGCACAAACTTCGTGATTTCATGCATCAAGAGTATCACCCCCGACAAAGTGCGCATACCCGTGTTCATCGTGGTTATTGCCGCCTTCGTCACACTGCTGCAGATGGTCATCAAGGCCTATCTGCCCGATGTGGACAAGTCGCTGGGACTTTTCATCCCCCTGATTGTGGTCAACTGTATCATCCTCGGGCGTGCCGAGGCCTTTGCTGCCAAGAACTCACCTGTGGCCTCGCTCTTCGACGGCATAGGCATAGGTCTTGGATTCACCATGGCCCTCACCCTGCTGGGCATCGTCCGCGAGATACTGGGGTCGGGAGCCATCTTCGGCTATGTCTTCATCCCCGAGAACTACAACATCCTGCTCTTCGTCTTGGCCCCAGGAGCATTCATCACCCTGGGTTACCTCATTGCACTGGTAAACAGAATGAGAAATGAGTAATTAGAAATGAGTAATTAGTAATGAGTAATTATGATTACCTTGTCACGCATACTCCCCGCAACGGACACTCTGCAAAACAGACGGACTGTCATGCAGGGTAGTCATAATTATTAATTACTAATTACTAATTAATCATTAAAAGATATGGAATACCTGTTAATATTCATCAGCGCCATCTTCGTCAACAACATCGTGCTGGCGCAGTTCCTGGGCATCTGCCCCTTCCTGGGCGTATCAAAGAAGATCGACACCTCGCTGGGCATGTCGGCAGCCGTGGCCTTCGTCATGGTGCTGGCAACACTGGTAACATGGCTGGTGCAGACATACGTGCTCGTGCCCGCAGGCCTGGAATACCTGCAAACCATCGCCTTCATCCTGGTCATTGCCTCACTAGTTCAGATGGTGGAGATCATCCTGAAGAAGGTCTCCCCTGCCCTCTATCAGGCACTGGGCATCTTCCTGCCGCTCATCACCACCAACTGTGCCGTGCTCGGCGTGGCCATCCTCGTCATCCAGAAAGAGATGGACCTGGGCCAGAGCATCATGTATGCCCTCTCCACGGCTATTGGCTTCGGTCTTGCACTCACCGTCTTTGCCGGCATGCGCGAGCAACTGGAACTGACCAACGTGCCCAAGGGCATGCGCGGCATGGCCATCGTGCTGGTATCCGCCGGCCTGCTCAGCCTGGCCTTCATGGGTTTCTCGGGTGTTGACAACGGCCTGCGCACCCTGTTCGGGCTGAACTAACATTCAACGGTTACTGGAATACAAGTCAATGGAGGCTGTTTGCCAGGTCAAAACATACTCCTTGCAAACTCAAAACATGCTCCTTTGAAAGTTGTTGACCTAGGTCAATCGTTCTGTTGACCTAGGTCGATCGATCTGTTGACCTAGGTCGATCGATCTGTTGACCTAGGTCGATCGATCTGTTGACCTAGGTCACCAGGTCGCGTGACAGCCGTCAACAGCATTTGTAAAAGTAAGCAGCCTCCGCACTCTCATGCGGTAGCCGCTCCCCTCCCCCTCATTTAAGGAAGAGTTTTGTTTTTATTTGTTTTTTGGTGTTTATTTGTTTTTTGAAAGACGCGTAGCGTTCCAAGTATAAGGTATGAATAATGCAGGCCAAATACGTGGAGTTCGTGGAATACGCGACTGACTATATTTGCGACATCACTTGCACGGCATCGCCCACGGTGGGCACCTCGGCAATCACCATGGAGCGCTTGCCGTTCTGCTCCCGGAGGTTGCAGCGACGCACGTTGGTAGTGGCGTAGGTGAGGATGCGGTCGAAGGTGTCGCTCTGGTAGAAGGGACTGTTAGCATTGCTGACAAAGTAGAGGAACATGCGCCCCTGCTTGAGCATGATCTTTTCGCAACCCAACTGCTTGCCCAAACGGCGCAGGGGCACCACATGCAGCAGTTCCTCGGCCTGCGGGGGCAGCGGCCCGAAGCGGTCGATAAGCCGCTGGCGATAGGCCTCCAGTTCCTGGTCGTTGCGGGTGTTGTCGAGTTCACGATAGAGCAGCATACGCTCGGAGTCGCTGGGCACATACTGGTCGGGGAAGTACATTTCAAGATCGGACTCGAGGGTGCAGTCACTTACAAATGGGGAATGAGAAATGAGAAATGAGGAATGAGGATGTTTAAATGAAGAAATGCCCTCATCAGAATCATTTCTCTTTTCATTTCTCATTTTTTCATTTACATTTCTCATTTCTAATTCCTCATTGCTAATTTCACTATGGAGTTCCGCCATCGCCTCGTTGAGAATCTTCTGGTAAGTCTCGTAGCCGAGGTCGGAGATGAAGCCGGACTGCTCGGCTCCGAGCAGGTTGCCGGCACCACGGATGTCGAGGTCCTGCATGGCGATGTTGATGCCGCTGCCCAAGTCGGCGAAGTTTTCGAGGGCCTCCAGACGGCGGCGGCTGGGAGCGGGCAGTGCCGACAGCGGCGGCGCCAGCAGATAGCAGAAGGCCTTGCGGTTGCCGCGGCCCACACGTCCACGCATCTGGTGCAGGTCGGAGAGTCCGAAATACTGCGCGCTATTAATAATAATGGTGTTGGCGTTGGGAATGTCGATGCCGTTTTCAACAATGGTGGTAGAAAGCAACACGTCGTAGTCGTAGTTGGAGAAGTCGAGCACGATTTTCTCCAATTCGTCGGGCTTCATCTGTCCGTGGCCGATGGCGATGCGACAGTCGGGGATGTACTTCTTGATCATCTCGGCAATGTGGGGCAGTTCGCTGACACGGTTGTTGACGAAGAACACCTGTCCGTTGCGGCTCATCTCGAAGTTGATAGCCTCGGTGATAATCTCTGCCGAGAAGGTATGTATCTCTGTCTGAATGGGATAGCGGTTGGGTGGGGGTGTCTGGATGACGCTCAGGTCGCGAGCCCCCACGAGCGAGAACTGCAGGGTGCGGGGAATAGGTGTGGCACTCATGGTGAGTGTATCGACATTGGTCTTCATCTGGCGCAGTTTCTCCTTGGTGGAGACGCCAAACTTCTGTTCCTCGTCGATAATCAGCAAGCCCAAGTCCTTGAACTTCACATTCTTGCCTATGAGTTTATGCGTACCAACCAGGATGTCTATCTTACCATCCTCAAGGTCTTTCAAGAGAGCCGTGGTCTGCTTTGTGGTTCGGGCACGGGTCAGGTAATCCACACGCACGGGCATGTCTTTCAAACGTGATGAGAAGGTGCGATAGTGCTGATAGGCCAGCACCGTAGTGGGTACCATGACTGCCACCTGCTTGCCATCGACGGCAGCCTTGAAGGCAGCGCGCACTGCCACCTCCGTCTTGCCGAAGCCCACATCGCCACAGACCAGACGGTCCATGGGCTTCTGCATCTCCATGTCGGCCTTCACATCCTGTGTCGCCTTGAGTTGGTCGGGGGTGTCCTCATAGAGGAACGAGGCCTCGAGTTCATGCTGCAGGTAGGTGTCGTGACTGAATGCGAAACCACGCTGATGGCGACGGGCGGCATAGAGACGGATAAGGTCGCGGGCAATGTCCTTGATGTGCTTCTTGGTGCGCTCTTTCAACCGCTCCCACTGTCCCGTGCCCAGCGTGGACATTCGCGGCTGCTGGCCGTCGTCCTGCGACTTGTATTTCGACACCTTGTATAAAGAATGGATGCTCACGTAGATGGCATCGCCCCGCTGGTAGATAATCTTTATCATCTCCTGAAAGCCGCCATCCTGCAGGGGCATACGTACCAGCCCGCCAAACTTGCCGATGCCATGATCCACATGCACCACGTAGTCGCCCACCTCAAACTGCTGAATCTCCTTCAGCGTCAGCGCGACCTTGCCGCTGCGGGCCTTGTCGCTCTTCAGATTGTATTTATGGAAACGGTCGAAGATCTGATGGTCGGTGAAGAGGCACACCTTCAGGTCGTTGTCCACAAAACCCTCGTGCAGGGTCTTGTCAACACCTTCGAACGTCAGGCTCGACTTTTCTGCTAAGATGTCCTTCAGGCGTTCTATCTGCTTGGCGCTGTCTGCCAGGATATAGAGTTTGTAGCCCTTGAGGATATAGTCTTCGAAGGCCTGTGTGAGCAGGTCGAAGTTCTTGTGGAACAGGGGCTGAATGTTGATGTTGAACTTTATGGAAGCATCTGTCCTCTCACCTCTCACCTCTCCACTCTCACCTCTCCACTCTCCCCTCTCACCTCTCAGCACAATCTTCCTGAAAGGCTCTGCGTCGGCTGCAAACTGCGTGCCCGTGATGATCTGACTGTCGCGCTGCATCTCCTTCTCTATCTGGCGTTGCTCCATCTCGGTGGCCTCGGCCAGACGCTCCTGCATGGCCTGCTGCGAAAAGCCCTCCTGGAAGGTATGCTCTATCGATTCACGCAGAAACAGAAGGTCCTTCATCACCAGCAGCGTGTGGGCGGGCAGGAACTTGAGGATCGACTCTTTCTCTTCTATGGCAGTCAGTTCGGGCACGATGTCTACATGCTCGCACCGTTCTTTAGACAACTGGTTTTCTACCTCGAAAGTACGCAGCGAGTCTATCTCGTCGCCGAAGAAGTCGATACGGAAGGGATATTCATGACTGAAGGAAAAGATGTCGAGGATAGAGCCACGCAGGGCAAACTGACCGGGCTCGTACACATAATCGACCTCGCGGAACCCGAACTCACGAAGCGTCTTGCAGACAGCGTCCACGCTGACGGTCTGTCCTTTCTCCAGCAAGAGATGACGGGCATCCAACTGCTTGCGCGTCACCACCTTCTCGGCCACTGCCTCCGGGAAGGTCACTATGTAACAGCACTTCTCTCCGCCCGCTTCTGTCCTGTCACTTAGACGCGTGAGGACCTCCGTGCGCAGGATCTCGCTGGCCGGGTCTTTCTGGCCGTACTTGATGGCTCGCTTATAACTTGACGGAAAGAAGAACACCGTTTTATCGCCCATCACCTGACAGAGGTCGTGGTAGAAATAGCCCGCCTCCTCGGCATCCTGCATGATGATAAAAAAAACGCCGCTTGTCTTCAGCGACAGGGCGCTGAAGACAAACGGCGCAGAAGAGGCCAGAAGGCCTTGGGCCGAGATGGTTTTCAACGTCGGCTGGCCAATGGCCTTTGCCAATGCCGCTACCTGGGGCAGTTTGGCATATAGTTTCTGTAGTTCCTGAATATTCATTGCTTGTTTTTCACCAAGTTGTCCTCGGAATCTTCATAGTGGTCGGTCTTGTGGAAGATGCGGGTGATACCCTTCATCTGAACCTTGACATGGTCAACGAAACTGCGCCACATAGACTGGTTGCCGATAGTGCCGTAGCCCGTGATGGCACGGCAGCGACGGTCGCGCACAAACTTGATCCGGCCATATTTCTTCAGGTTCAACGCCATAGAGCCGTCCTCGCCACGGATAATATCCACGCGGTAAGGCTCCTGGCGGCCATAGTCGGCATTATAGGCAAAGACAAGTCCGCGCACCGACAGTTCGGGTCGCTTGAAATGCTGGATCCAGAGGAAGAGGTCGCGGGCCATCTCAAACATCTTGAGCCCCAGGGCCGAATGGTTGGCATCGGGAAAATAACTCCACGTGGCCGACACACACGACACGCCGGGCTGCAACAGGTGGTTGAGCATAATCTCATAGTATTGCGGCGGATAGAGCGTATCGCTGTCGACATCGAAATAGAAACGGCCCCTGGCATGCTGCAAACCGCAGCGGCGGGCGTAGCCGCAGGAATGTTGGTACTCGGTATAATAAGGGATGCCCGACTTCTCGTAGATCTCGGCCGTGCGGTCTTTCGAGTCGTTGTCAACGCCGATAATCTCCACCGGATACTTGCATTTGATCTCGCTGATAGCCCATAGGCAGGCCTGTAGATGGGTCTCCTCGTTATAGCCGATGACCACGATGGAGGCCAGTGGCTCCGGGCTCTGCAGGGCGGCCAGGCGCTGGCGTGTCTCGTCGATAATATGCTGCGGCACCTCACTGAACGGTTTGCCGTATATTGACATGTATTTATCGTACCATTTTGACATATTATTCAAGTTTCCTGCAAAATTAGCAAAAATATTTTGAAATATCAACTTTTCTGCGTATTTTTGCATCATGATTCCAAAAAAGTTACATCTGTGCTGGCTCAGCGGCGATGCCTATCCTGCAAAAATAGCGCGTTGCATTGACTCGTGGAAGAAGGTGCTGCCCGACTACGAGATAGTGCTGTGGGACACCAAACGCTTCGACCTGAGCCAGTCGCCATGGGTGCGCGAGGCCTTCGAAAACAAGAAATACGCCTTCGCGGCCGACTTTATCCGCTTCTACGCCCTCTACCACGAGGGCGGCATCTATCTGGACAGCGACGTGGAGGTGCTGAAACGCTTCGACGACCTGCTGGACCTGCCCTATTTCATGGGAGTCGAGAAGGCTGGCACGCCCGAGGCCGCCATCATCGGTGCCGAGAAGGGCTGCGACTGGATTAAGCAGTGCCTGGACTACTACGACGGCCGACATTTCGCAAAGGCCGACGGCTCGCTGGATATACGTAAGTTGCCAGAGATCATGGACGAGCAGATACGCCAACTGAAGCCGCTGCGTGTTCTCTCTTTAGATGAGAGCCGGCAGATTCGGAAACTGGACTTCCAGAAAGAGGTCCTCGTGATGAACGATGCATTCTTCTCGCCAAAGGTCTTTGACTCGCGTGAGGTGGAACTGACACCCTATACCTACGCCATCCACCACTACCAGAACTCCTGGTTCTCGCCCAAGGCCAAGGCTTATTATCGCACGCGCACATGCCTCATCCGGCTCTTCGGCTATCAATTCATCAGCAAGGCAGAACGAATCATCATGCCATGGAGGTTTAAGAGTTGAGAGTTGAGAGTTGAGAGACTTTAGTTGAGTTTGAGAGAATTGAAACAATTGAGTATCATAGTACCTGTATATCAGGTAGAGCAGTATATCAGGGCTTGTGTGGAGAGTATTTTCATGCAAGCACTGAGCGATGATGAGTTTGAGGTGATACTGGTAAACGACGGCACACGTGACAACAGTTTCAGTCGTATAGCCGACATCATTAAGCAGCACTCAAACATCATCGTCATGGAGCAAGAGAACCAAGGACTCTCTGCCGCCCGCAACACAGGACTGACAAAGGCTACCGGACAATATGTCCTGTTTCTCGACTCCGACGACGTGCTAGTGCCAGACAGCATTAAGCCCTTGGTCAGCCAGGCCATGGAAAAAGATGCAGACCTCCTGATTGCCGGCTTTGAAAAGGTTTCCGACAAGGAACTGCAGGCAGAAAGTCCGTGCCGACGGGTTTTCCCCGTCGGGTCCGTCGCCCCCGATAGTCCGTGCCGACGGGTTTTCCCCGTCGGGTCCGTCGCCACCGATAGTCCGTGCCGACGGGTTTTCCCCGTCGGGTCCGTCGCCCCCGTCGCCCCCTTCACCGAGAAAACCGGCCACGAAGCCTTCCTCCACGACCTCGTCTCCCGCGAGTGCTACGTCTGGCGTACGTTTTACAAGAAAGCCTTCCTCGATGCCAACAACCTGCGCTTCATTCCCGGCATCTATTTCGAAGACGTGCCGTTTACCACCGAGTGTTACCTCAAGGCCGGCAGATGCCTCAAGACCGACAGCGTGTTCTACCTCTACCGGCAGCGCGAACAGTCTATCTGTTCTTCCCTCGACGCCCGGAAGATCTACGACCTTAACACGGTGATGGCCTGCCTCTGGGACATGCGCGAGCACCTGCACCTTAGCAATGAGTTGGATGCAAAGTATATGGATGTCATCTTTACCACCTTCTCTATCACACAGTGGTATATCATCCAGTACGACAACCTTTTTCATGAAAGACGGCAACTCATAGCCGACCTCAAGAAAAAGGTGCCCAACCTGCAATTCACCCACACCAGGAAACAGAGGGTCGTCTCTCTTCTGTTCCGTCTGATGCCCTGCAACTATATTTGGTTACGACGGACTGCCAACAGATTTATTACCCTCTTCAAGTAAATCCTTCCACTGCTGCATCACGGTATCGACGTCAAAGACTCGGGCCCGCTCAACCGAGGCTGCCGAGAACTGCTGCCTCAGTTTCTGGTCCTCTATCAGCCTCAAGAGACACTCGGCAAAGCGCTCCACGTCGCCATCGGGTACAACAAAGCCGTTCTTCCCGTCTTTCACTACATCGGAAGGACCAAAAGGACAGTCGAACGTAACGCAGGGCAACCCCGCCTGCATGGCCTCGAGAAGCACCAGCCCGAAGCCCTCGAAGCGCGAACTCAACGCAAAGACGGCACTCTGCCCGTACTCGTCGGCAATAGTTGGCGTAAACGGATGTATGCTGACAGTTTTTAGCGACCTGTCCATTATCAGCCGTTGCAAGTCGCCTTCCAGTGTGCCCGAGCCGAAAATGGTCAGCGACCAGTCGGGGTGCCGTTGCTCCACCGTCTGCCATGCCTCTATCAGGCGGTCGAAGCCTTTCTGCCATTCCAGCCGTCCCACGGCGATGACACGCTTTGTCATCACGTCACTCAGACGACTGACAGCCATCACCGTGAAGTTAGGAATCACCTCCACCCTTCGTGCCCGCTGCCACTCCTTGGCATCGCCCGTTGTCAGCGTCACCACTACGTCGGCCTGACGCTCCACACGCCGGAAATAGCGTTTCTTATAATAGCGCATAAACAGGCGCGAAGGCAGCGAACGGCTCAAACCACGGTCGGACATGGTGAAGATACGGGCCTCATGGCTCTCCACAATCTTCTTGGCCCTACAGGGTATGCCACTCACCAGGTCGGCATTGAAATAGCCCAGGCCTATCAATACGTCGGGGTCAATGCGCTGGATGGTCTCTGTCAGCCCATGAAGCAACCGCTGATAAAGTTGATGCTTCACCCACAGCCGCTTGGGATAGCCGTATTTATACTGCGAATAATAGGGAATGTTCAGGTTTATCTGTGTCACCTGGTCAGACAGATAATAGGCGTTGGGCATCGTAGCAAAGTCCTGATAGCAGGTCACCACATAAACCTCATAGCCATAATGGGCGGCCATGTAGTTCATCTTGTCGCTCAGAATACGCTCCGCGCCTCCTTTGCTCGCCAGTGAGTCAATAACATATACTATTTTCATATCTCCATATAATATATCCTCCTTACTCCTTTCTCCTTACTCCTTCCTCCTCAACCACACGTCCCATCTGTACTTTCCACGACAGATGCTCTACCGAACGTCGTATCTCCGAAGGATTGAAATGATGATTGTCGATAAAGTCTAACACCTGCTGAATGTCGATGGGCGACTCATCGGCCGGTGCCTTCAGCACGTAAGGCTGATGATCGAAGTCGGAATCGCATTCAGAATAGATAAAGGGTATGCCACGACTGGCATACTCACGGTTCTTCAGCGTCTTGATATGCGTGATGCCACTGCGATGACGCCCCAGACTACCCACGGCAAAGACACACTGATTAAAGACCCGGTCGAGTCCTTCGCCAAACAGTTTCCCATGAAAGATGACGTATGGCTCTATACCATATTTATTTATATAGGTGGCAAAGCCGGGCGCACGGCTGGAGCCGTTCATCTCCGGGTCCCATACGTCGCCCACGATATGGAAGTACACCTTTTTTAATTTTTTATTTTTACATTCTTCATAGTATTTCCCCATGCCGTGGATGAAGCGGTCGAAGCCATGCCACGTATGCACCTCCGCTACTGCTATGACATGGATGTCGTCACCGCCAGAGCCGTCATAGCGGTGCAGCGGTATGGCATCGAAGTCCACACCATTGCTGATATTGATGGTACGTTGGCCGAATATCTGCTTCGCCTCTGAGAAGGTGACCACCGCATCCATCTGCCGGGCCAGTGCGTTGCGGAACATCTTATCCACATAAAGCCCTATCTTCTTGTCCCACGGATAGCCCCTGAACTCACCATCGTATGGATAGGTGGGAATCTCCTGCAAACAGTGTATGCCGTTTTTCCTCAACCTGCGGAACAGGCTTACCAGCCAAGGCGTGGCATTCTGGTAGTTACGCGAATAGACCATCTCTATCTCATGGTCTATGCAGTAGTCGGCTATACAGCCATAACTCATGCGCTGACGGATGGCTGCCAGCGCCCCGTGACCGTAGTTCTTGATAGGTCTGTCGTCGATAAAGCGGCACAGGTTACGCTTAGAGTCATAGTCATACGAGCAGACATGCACCTCATGTCCGCCCTGCCGCAAGCCTTTTATCTGGGCGAGCATCTTCTTGCTGATGCCGCTGCCTGGGTCAAAGCCATGATATGTAAGGAACAGAATCTTCATGATGTCCAGGTTTTGAAGGGCAAAGATAAAGATTTTTCATGAAATATGCAAATATCATTTGGTTTTTATCATGATTTGCATTATCTTTGCAGAAAAATTTGAAGATATGAACGTTTGTTTCGTGGCTGAATCCATTTTCTCCTTCGGAGGCGTGCAAAGGGTGACGGCCGTCATTGCCAAAGAACTGTCGAAGACAGCCAAGGTTACCATCATGACCTTCGACAGTCCGGAAAGCAAGGACACCAGCCTCTATGCACTGGACGAGACCAACATCGGCTATGAGTTTCTGGCCTATCCCGAAGTAGGCACGCTGAAGCAGAAATGGTGCAAGGCATACAGTTTCCTCTACCGCAGGCTGTTGCCACAGACAGCGCTCACCTCTGCACTCTATGCCCACAGTTCATTCCCCAGCGAACGGCGGCAGGTGCTCATCAACCGTCTGAACGCTTACGACTATGATGCTATCATTGCCGTTCACGCTCCTATTGCCACACGCCTGGCAGCCATCCGCAACAGCCTGAAGTGCAAGAACCTGATAGGATGGATTCACAACTCCTTCGAGGCCATGTTTTCTGAAGGCTCTTGGTATGCCGGCCCCGAACTGGAGAAATATTTCGTCTATCAGTTCCGTCGTCTTACCCACGCCGTGGTGCTCTGCCACTGCGACGTGGCTCCCTACCAGAAAAGGCATGCTTTCACCCCCGAAGTGATCTACAACCCCCTAACCCTTGTGCCCCAAGTCCGTGCGGGCGGGTTTCCCCCGCCCGGTCAAGCAGGCGTCCGTGCGGGCGGGTTTTCCCCGCCTGGTCAAGCAGGCGTCCGTGCGGGCGGGTTTCCCCCGCCTGGTCAAGCAGGCGTCCGTGCGGGCGGGTTTTCCCCGCCCGATAAGTTCCTGGCCGTGGGCCGTTTCTCCCACCGCCATAAAGGCTTCGACCTGCTCATTGAAGCCTTTGCCCTGTTTGCCAAAACCAACCAGCACTGGACGCTCGACATCGTTGGCGAGGGTCCGGAAGAGCCCCTCTACCGCCGCCTTATCGCAGAGCATCATCTGGAAGAGCGCATACATCTGCACCCCTTCACCAACAACATACAAGCCTACTACGCCGAGGCCCAGGTCTACGTACTCTCTTCCCGATGGGAGGGCTTTGGACTGGTGCTTGTCGAAGCCATGGCCCACGGGTTGCCCGTCGTCTCTTCCGACCTGCCCACGAGCAAGGAAATCATGGGCGACTTCGCCCTTTACTTCCCCAACGGCAACGTCGCAGCCCTGGCTCAGCGACTTAAGGAGGCCACGCAAATCGACAGGGAAGAGAAAGCAAAAGAAGCCCTGCAGATAGCAGAGCGATTCAATATAAAAACCATCATCAAGCAATGGCAACGACTCATCCAGAACAACCCCGCCTGAATAGCGTCCGTGCCCAGCGGTTTTCCCGCCTGAATAGCGTCCGTGCCCAGCGGTTTTCCCGCTGGAATCCAGGCGTCCGTGCCCAGCGGTTTTCCCGCTGGGATTTACGTCAGCACCTTTCATCCGCCCCATGCCTGAAGCGCTGGCTCGACTATATCATCATGAACCAGCGCGATGCCCGTCCCCGCTGGTACATCCGCCTGCTGGCACCCCTCTATCAGCACCGTGCGCGGGGCTCAAAGATCTATCCAAGCGTCAGGATGGACACCCCACCCTACCGCCGCTTCTCGCTGGGCAGGCATAGCGTGGTGGAGTCCTTCTGCTGCATCAATAACGCCGTGGGCGACGTCATCATCGGCGATTACACCCGCATCGGCATCCATAACACCGTCATCGGCCCGGTGACCATAGGCAGTCACGTCAACCTAGCACAGGGCATCACCGTAACGGCACTAAACCATAATTTCTCAGATACCACCAAGAGAATTGACGAGCAGGGGATAACCACGAAGCCCGTCATCATCAGCGACGATGTGTGGATAGGTGCCAATGCCGTCATCCTGCCTGGCGTCACCATTGGCCGCCATTGCGTTGTTGCCGCAGGTGCCGTCGTCACAACCGACGTGCCCGACCATACAATAGTCGGCGGCGTACCCGCCAAGATAATAAAACATTTAAAAGGATGAAGAAATACATTATAGACTTAACAGTAAAAGCCTTGCAGCACGTGCACGAACGCTATGTGCTGATACGGCTTACCGATGAACAGCCACTGCCGGAGATGCTGCCGGGACAGTTTGTAGAGGTACGCGTCGACGGGTCGGCGACCACATTCCTGCGCCGCCCAGTATCCATCAACCTTGTAGACTATGATGCCAACGAGTTGTGGCTCCTCGTAGCGACCGTGGGCGACGGCACCCGACGGATGGGCACATTACAAGCGGGCGACCGCCTGAACTGCGTGCTCCCGCTGGGCAACGGATGGACGCTCCCCCTACCCCTCTCGCAGAGACAGGGAGAGGGGCGCCATCTTCTGATTGGCGGCGGCGTGGGTGTTGCCCCACTGCTCTACCTGGGTGCCACATTACATAAAGGAGGCATCACACCGACGTTTCTCCTGGGCGCACGCAGCAAGCAAGACCTGCTGCTGCTCAACGAGTTCGAGAAATACGGACGTGTGCTGCTGACCACCGAGGACGGCAGTGAAGGCGAACGCGGCTTTGTGACCAGCCACAGCATCCTGCAGAAGGAGCACTTCGACATGATACAGTGTTGCGGCCCAACACCCATGATGAAAGCCGTGGCACGCTATGCCAGAGAGAAAGGCATCGACTGCGAGGTGTCGCTGGAAAACCTGATGGCCTGCGGACTGGGAGCCTGCCTCTGCTGCGTAGAAAAGACCACGGAAGGGAACCTATGCGTATGCAAAGAAGGGCCCGTGTTCAATATCAACCGCCTGCTATGGAATAATGAATAAAGATAAAAAAGATGGCAAAGTTAGAAGTAAACATAGGTGCACTACAACTGAAGAACCCCGTCATGACGGCTTCGGGCACGTTTGGCTATGGCCTTGAGTTCCAAGATTTCGTGCCACTCTCAGAGATTGGCGGCATCATTGTGAAGGGCACCACCCTGAAGCCACGCGAGGGTAACGACTACCCGCGCATGGCCGAGACAGCGATGGGCATGCTCAACTGCGTGGGCCTGCAGAACAAGGGCGCGGACTATTTTTGTGAGCATATATACCCGCAACTGCCACCCACGGGCGGCACATATATCGTCAACGTCAGCGGCTCGTCGCCAGAGGACTATGCCGCCTGCGCAGCACGCATCGATGCACTGGAAGGCATCCCCGCCATCGAACTGAACATCTCGTGTCCCAATGTGAAGGATGGCGGCATGGCCTTCGGCGTGACCTGCGCCGGAGCCGCCAGCGTGGTACGTGCCGTACGCCAGGCGTACCATAAGACACTGATTGTGAAACTCTCGCCCAACGTCACCGACATCACAGAGATTGCACGCGCTGTCGAGGCCGAGGGTGCCGATGCCGTATCGCTCATCAACACGCTGATGGGCATGGCCGTGGACATAGAGAAACGCCAGAAGACACTCTCCATCGGCACCGGAGGTCTCAGCGGCCCCTGCATCAAACCTGTTGCCCTGCGCATGGTTTATCAGGTGGCACATAGCGTCGCCATACCTGTTATCGGCCTGGGTGGCATCACCACAGCCCGCGATGCCTTGGAATTCCTGATGTGCGGTGCACGCGCCATAGAGATAGGCACTGCCAACTTCCTTGATCCTGCCGTCACCATCCGTGTGCGTGACGGCATCAACGACTGGCTCGACAGCCACGGCATTGCCGATGTGAACGACATCGTGGGGACTATTGCTTAATTAAATAATATGAAAAAAGTTGTTTATGTTCAAGATTCTTGCTACCTTTGCAGCACCAAACCGATTAAACAACAAATAACAGATAAAATATGGGCAACAAACAAAACAAGTACATCTCCGTTAGTTATCAACTCTTCTCCATCAACGAAAAAGGCGAGAAGCACCTGGAAGAACAGACCGAGCAGGGCCGTCCCTTTAAGTTTATCAGCGGTTTCGGCTTCTCACACGATGCCTTTGAGCAGCAGATAGTGGGACTGGAACCTGGTTCGAAGTTCGACTTCACACTGAAGCCCGCCGAGGCTTTTGGCGAATATTATGAGGAGGGCGTTAACAAGATGCCACGTGAGGCATTTGAAATCGACGGCAAGTTTGACGGCGAGCATATCTTCCCCGGGGCCGTGATTACCCTGATGGGCGAGGATGACAAACGCGTGATGGCACGGGTCATGAAGGTTGAGGCCGACGGCGTGACAGTCGATGCCAACCATCCGCTGGCTGGCATGACGCTACAGTTCATAGGCGTGGTGCTGGAGAACCGCGAAGCCACCACCGAGGAGATACAACAGTTGCTCAACCACATGAGCCATGAATGTGGTGGCTGCGGCGGCGACTGTGAAGGTGGTTGCGGCGGCGGCTGCGAAGGCGGCTGCGGAGGATGCCGTTGAGAGTAGTTGAGAGTCTTTAGTTGAGAGTTGAGAGACTTTAGTTGAGAGTTGAGAGTTGAAAAATACTATTGGACATCTGTTTACGCTGACCACGTTCGGCGAGAGCCACGGAGCAGCCATCGGCGGCGTCGTTGACGGCATGCCGGCCGGCATTGAGGTTGACATGGCCTTTATCCAAAGTGAACTGAACCGCCGCAGACCCGGGCAGAGCCAGATAACAACATCACGGCAGGAGCCCGACCAGGTGGAACTGCTCAGTGGCGTGTTTGAAGGCAAGACCACGGGCTGCCCCATCGGCTTCATCGTGCGCAACCAGAACCAGCACCCGCAGGACTATGAGAACCTGCGCACGCTGTTCCGTCCATCGCATGCCGACTATACCTATTATTATAAATATGGTACACGTGACCATCGCGGCGGCGGCCGTTCCTCCGCACGCATCACCATCAGTCGCGTGGTGGCTGGCGCACTGGCCAAACTGGTGCTCCGCAAACTGGGCATCACCATACAGGCCTTTACCTCGCAGGTGGGTGCTATCGCCCTGGAGCGCGACTATCACCTTTACGACCTCTCGCTGACTGAGACGAATGTAGTGCGCTGCCCCGATGCCGAGAAAGCCCGTGAGATGGAAGCCCTCATTCAGCAGGTGAAGGCCGAGGGCGACACCATCGGCGGTGTCATCACCTGCGTCGTCAAGGGATGTCCCGCAGGCCTGGGCGACCCGGAGTTCGATAAACTGCACGCCCAACTGGGCAGTGCCATGCTGAGCATCAACGCCGTGAAGGGCTTTGAATATGGCGAGGGCTTTGCCGGTGTCACCCAAAGAGGCTCAGAACAGAACGACATCTTTGTGCCCCATGATTCCCATGAAACCCATGAGGTCCATGAGGCCCATACCCCCCATAGCACCCTCACCAACCACAGCGGCGGCATACAGGGCGGCATCAGCAACGGGCAGGACATCTATTTCCGCGTGGCTTTCAAGCCCGTGGCCACCTTACTCCGCCCACAGCAAACCATTGACCTGGAAGGCAATGCCACCACCTTTACAGCCCGCGGCCGTCATGACCCGTGCGTGCTGCCGAGAGCCGTTCCCGTAGTCGAAGCAATGGCAGCCATGGTCATCCTTGACAACTATTTATCGCTTTCAGCGTACAAAATTTAAAAAATATTCGGTAAAAATGCAAAATAAACAGAAAAATCCATTGCCGAATGGATTTTTTTGTTTATCTTTGCAATCGCTATTAAGGGTTTGTGAAAATCCTAATATGCTTTAGTTAAGTCTAGTTTAGTTTTTGTGTTGGTTGAGGGCTGCCATTTGGCAGCCCTCATTTTATTATGGTTTCGCTCAAAGAGCGGCTGCCATTTGGCAGCCCTCATTTTTTGCAATGAAATGTGAGTTTTCTGATAAGAAGAGATTATGTTTGAAAAAATAGAGGATTTGGAAGGGATGACGTGGATGAAAATAAGGACATCCTATTCAGTTAAGATAGGATGTCCTTTAGTAAAATCAAGATGCAATAACCTTTAACTTCTTTTTCCCCAAATTCTCTAATTCGTGATAAAAATAAGGTGGAAAACTTTAGTTACTTCATCACAACCTTTCGCGATGTCACCTTGCCGCTGGCAGTAGTTGCGCGTAAGATATACATGCCCTTGCCTGGCGTAGTGACACGCTCACCGGAAGGTGTGAAATACTCAACACGTACAGGTGTGCCGTCAAGCGTGCTGCTGATGCCGGTCTCGGCGCCGCCGAAATGGTATTCTATATAGAGAATGACACACTGCTGCTCGCCGGTATTGGTAAATGTGAACTTGTCAAGGACATTGTCCAAGGCAAACGTCACGGCATTGGGATCATCGCGCGGAGCATCGAGGTCGAGAACGGTAGTGGTCTCGGCAGTGTAGTTTACGCCGGCCACCTCCTTCCAATAACTGGTGCGGTTGCTGCTGTTAGTACCTGTAATGCTGTAGATAATCAGTTTGGTTGCCTTGGCACCTTCGGGCATGAATACAGTGTTCTGTGCACCGTTCGAGCACTTGATGGCGGTACGCTCCAAGATTTCATCCTTATAGGGAACCTTGAGTTTCGGTGTGCCGGCACTGCTGTATGCCTTGGCCAGATTGCCGGTGCACACAAGCGAGAAGCCGTAGGCCTCATCGTTCTCTGCGCCCACCATCATATTGTTCACGCCGCTGTTGTCGTAACTCGTAGCCTTCATGTTGCCCCATGCCAGGAGAGCCGTCTTGGTCTCGCCCACAGGCTCCACGGGCGTGGGCTCATCGGGTTTCTCCTCACCGCCTACAACCTTCAGCACACCCTTGGTATAAAGTTCTGAGGTGTCCCATGTCTGGTTTTCGCCTGGCGTGGCAGGTATGATCTGTGCGAATGTTCCCGTCACGCTGCCCGTGAAGCACTGTATCTCGTCGCCGGCATAGTGTTTGGCCTCGGCCATGGCATCATTGAGTTTCAGGATGGCAGCACTACCCAGTTTCAGTCCGCCGTTGAATTTCAGGGCCTTGTCAGTGGCCAGCGTGTCGCCCACCTGCAGTGTGCCGTTCACGGTGACGGCAGCGGCCAGGGTGCCCTTGCCAGCCAGCGTTGCACCGACGGCCACGGTGACGGCACCTGTTCCCGTATGTGTGCCGTTGACAATCAGTGCTCCCTGCTGCACCTTTGTGGTGCCGCTATAGACGTTGCTGCCCGTCAGTCGCCAGTCGCCCGTACCCTGTTTCTCAATGCTCGTCTTGCCTTGCTGTCCGCCCTGTGCGCGGTTGTCGATGACGCCACGGAACGTCTCGTCGGTGTTGGCCGTTCCCACAATCCATGTGCCGCTGCCATTGGCCGACTTCACGTCGAAGCCCGACAGATAGGTTCCGCTTACGCCGGATAGTCCGCCCAGGATGCGGGTGGTGCTGTTCTTGCCGCCACACACCTGCGCATTGCCCTTCAGTTCCAGGCGTGCATTGCGGATGCCATAGTCGGCACTGCCCTTGCTCATGGCCAGTTGGCTCTGTCCGGCCTTGCCCGTGCCGTTGACGATGAGCGTGCCGGTAAAGCCGTCCCAGTTGCCTTCCAGGTATTCGCGCAGATAGTGCACGTTCCACTGCAGTGTGCCTGCCCCCGAGACGGTGCACTTATTGCTGTTCCACAGGTCGAAGTCAACGGTACTGGTGGTGCCGGCTTCAGCCACGATGGGGAAATTGTAAGTCACTTCCGACTCGTTCTTGCCTACGGTGACAAAGGTGCCGCCGGCCATGACGAGGCGCGAAGCCTTGCCTATGCCGGCATCGCTGACATCCTTGGAGGCGAGTTTCACGGTGCCGCTCTCTATGCGCAGGTCGCCGTCATAGTTGAAGAACGATGCGGTGTTGACAGCCATCGTGCCCTCACCGCCTATGCTGAGGTTGCCCTGTCCCTCGAAACTGCCGTTCATTGTCACCACGGCACTGCTGTTGGCAATGTCCAGTTGGGTGTCGTTATAGAGTCTGGCCGAGCGGTTAGTAGCCGTTGTAGCACCCGTGTACCTATACACGCCACCGTCGAAGACCCAGTTCTGTGCAAACTCCTGACTCTTGCCCAGTCCGCTGGCCACACCGCCGTTCTTCAGGCTGGAAAACTCGTAGATGCCGTCGTGCAGCACGGTGGCACCCTCATACTGCTGGTCGCTCTGAATGGTCAGCGTGCCTTTGCCCGCCTTGTTCATCGAGGCCGAGCCGCTGACATAGCCTGTGCCGGCGAGGGTGACATGGGCATCCGAGCGCACCACCACGGCCGTCTTCGGCGTAGCCTCGGTCAGGGTGATGGTCTCGTCGCTGGTCGGATTGATGAGCCATTCGCCGTCGCCAGTACCTGTAAATGTCTCACAGTCGATGATGTCGGCCTGTTCGGGGCGCGTCTTCACGGTCAGTTCTGCAGTATAGGCCGACTTGCTGTCGCCCTGATAGGCGCAGACACGTACGACGTATGCCTTCCCCGGCTCCAACTCTGCATCCTGAATGGTAAACGGTGCACTCTCCGTGCGTCCCATCTCCACAAACGTGTCGCCCTGCTGCATCTCTACGATAAAGCCGTCCTCGTTGTCCGAGTAGTCGGCCCACGAGAGCGTCAGGCTGTTGGTTGTGGCAGATGCCAGTTCCAGCATCAAGGGTGCACGCAGGAAGAACTGGCGGTCGTCCTTGGTGATAGAGTTGATATAGTTCTCGATATTGGCATAGCCATTGTCGGCAATGGTCATGGCATCGTTCTTGGTCTTGTCGGTGCCGTTGGCCTCTTCCCATGCGTCGGGCATGCCGTCACCGTCGGTGTCAGTGCGTTTTGTGCCGGCAAACATTGTCCAGGTGGTAGGCACGCCGATGGGCAGTTCGTTCTCGTTGGTGATGAGTTTGCCCTTGGTGCCGAACGACAGCACCTCGTCTACCATGTAGCAGTCGGCAATGTCGCGGTAAGGCAGTGATGCCCCCACCTCTGGCAGCAGTTTCTCCACAAGGTCCTGGGCGGCCCATTTCTCCAGTTCGGGATAGGCGTATGGTGTGGCCTGGCGGTCGCCGCCGCCGTTGCCAGTGAACTCCGTGGGGTTATACACGCCGTCGCGGTTCTTGTCCTGCCAGTTGTCGATGCCATAGAAATGGAAGTCGGAGTTACCACCCGTCAGGGCATCGCCACCCACGGCAGGTCCGTTGATAAACATATTTCCCTCTATGTTCACATAACTCGTGCCCTCAGAGTCGCCACCCATGTTATAGGCAGCGTTTTTCCAGTTGTACACCAGATTGTTCACATACTGGTTCACGCCCTTCACCTTGAAGTTACGTGTCGAGTTGTCCACGAGCAGTATGCGGTAGAGCGTGATATTGTCGGCCTGCATCAGTCCGCCGGCCGAGTGGGTCATCAGGCCCTGGCCCACGATAGAGTTCATCAGCGTGATGTCCTGTGGTGCCGTGCCCTTGTTGTCCCAGTTGATGGAGAAGTTCTCGTCCTGTCCCCACGAGAAGGAGCAGTGGTCGAAGATCATGTTCCGTCCGTTGGCAATGCCGGCAGCGTCTTTGTCCTTTGTGCCCACGGCCCCCATGCGGAAGCGCATGTAGCGCACGATGATATTGTCGGAGCCCGAGAACGACACGCCGTCGCCATAGACGGTGACACCCTCGCCGGGCGCCGTCTGTCCGGCCACGTAGAGGTTCTTGGCAAACACAATGCGCGAGTTGATGCGTATGACACCCGCCACGTCGAACACCACGATGCGGTTCGGCTGGCTCACGGCATCGCGCAGCGAGCCTGTTCCCGAGTCATTCAGGTTTGTCACATGGTACACCGTACCCGTACGTCCGCCCGTGGCAAAGCGGCCCCATCCCTGTGCGCCGGGGAAGGCCAGTTGCTGGGCACTTGCTGCCATGCTGCACAACGACAAGGCAAGGCACGCAAAATACTTCCTAAAGTTCTTCATTCTATTTGATATTTGTTAGTTTTAGTCGAATTTGGTTGCAAATTTACGACTATTTTTCCAAATACCTCTTTTATTTTAGGAAAAAAAACTATAATCTTTGACAAGTAACCGATAAATAGACAGTCAGTCCATGCGGTCGCGATAGTCTTCGTAGGTGAAGCGGCGCAGTATTTCGAGGCTTCCGTCCTCATGCAGCATGCCGATAGCGGGATGGCCGATGCCGTTGAACATACAGGTCTTTACGGTGGTGTAGTGGATCATATCCTCGAAGATTACCTCTTCGCCCACCTGCAGTTCATGGTCGAAGCGCCAAGCGCCCATGAAGTCGCCACTCAGACAACTGTTGCCGCCCAGCCTGTAGACACTGCCGGAGGTTGAATGGTCAACGACCTCAGCACCACGCACCTCTGGCATATACGGCATCTCGAGGCAGTCGGGCATGTGGCAGGTAAAACTCACATCGAGGATGGCCGTGCGTATGCCCTTGTCCTCCACGATATCGACAACATGGCTCACCAACGGGCCTGTCTGCCAGGCAAAGGCACTGCCTGGCTCCAGGATGATTTTCAGCCACGGATAACGCTTGTGCAGCCCATTCAAAAGATTGACAAGGAGGGGGATGTCGTAGTCCTTGCGTGTCATCAGATGACCACCGCCCAGGTTGAGCCATCTCAACTGAGGGAACCACTTGGCAAACTTCTCATCGATATACACCAGCGTGCGTTCCAGCACATCGGCCCCGCTCTCGCAGTGGCAGTGACAATGGAAGCCCTCGATGTCGGCTGGCAACACATCCGGCAGTTTGTCGGAGGTTACGCCGAAGCGGGTGCCGGGAGCGCAGGGGTTATACAGCAGCGTGCCCACCTCGGAATACTCGGGATTGACGCGCAGGCCGATGCTGGCCCTGCCCCTGACCCGCTCATGGAAGCGGTTATACTGCGACAGGGAGTTGAATGTGAGATGACTGCTGCACGCCACGATCTGGTCTATCTCGTTGTCGGTATAGGCAGGCGAATAGGTGTGGGCCTTGGCCCCAAACTCCTCCAGTGCCAGCCGCGCCTCGCTGAGGCTGCTGGCCGTGGTGCTGCTGATATACTCGCGAAAGACGGGAAACGTCTTCCACAGTGCAAAGGCCTTGAAAGCCAGGATAATCTCCACGTCGGCCTGACGGGCCACGTCGGCTATCAGCCGCAGGTTACGGCGCAGCCGCTTTTCCTCAATAATATAAATAGGAGCGTTCATAGTTCAGAGTTTAGAGTTCAGAGTTTAGAGTTCAGAGTTTAGAGTTTAGAGTGCAAAAGTAACTATAATTTTTGAAATAATATAGTTTTGCCCGGAAAAATGTGAGGCGTCCCACACTTTTCCGGGCAAAATGACAGATGACGGTTGTTTTTGTTAGTTTCTGCCGCCAGGACCGCCCCCCATGCCGCCAGGGTTGCCACCCATGCCGTAGCCACCCGAATAGGATGAGAGGCTGACGGTGGAGCCGCCACTGACGGTGCCGTCGGCAATGGCTATGCCGCCGAAGTAGGTGGTGCCGCCACTGACGCTGACACCCGACAGCAGTGCTGGCTGAGAGGCTCCTGAGACCACGAGGCCCGAGCCACCGCTCGACGGGGTCTGGAAGGAGAAGGTGCTGTTGTCCACCGTCAGCGTGTACCAGGTGCTGGCCGACCATGAGGAAGCCTGATAGCAGGCCTGTGTCATGCTGGAGCCGCTCTCCAGTCCTCCCACGGCAACGATAGTGCCGCCTTCCACATAGAGTTTGTAGCCGCCCTCGGTATTGGCATCGATGGCCACCTCCGGAGAGCCGTAGGTGATGGCATAGACGGTGCCGCCCTTGATGTAGCAGTTGCCGTTGGCATCCAGGCCGTCGTTACGCTGGCCCTGCGCATAGACATAGCCGCCGCTGATGGTCATCGTGCTCTTCGAGTTGATGGCATCGTCGTAGGCATAACTGGCCACCTCGCCGCCCGTGATGCTGAGCGTGCTCTTGGTCTCAATGCCCTCACCGTTATAGCCGCTGGTGCGCACCCATATCTTGCCGCCGCTGACGGTGATGCTGCCGTCGGCCTTGATGCCCTTCGGCGACGAGGTGTCGTTGTTGCTCTTATACTGCCCGCCTGTGGTGACGACATAGACGCTGCCGCCGTTGAAGTTGGCCGCCATGTCGACGTTGATGCCCTTGCCGCCCGAGCCCGTGCTCTTCAGCCTCAGTTCACCGCCGTTGACCGTCAGCACGGAGTCGGCCTTCACGCCTGCCGCACCCTTGGCCTCAAGGTCGTCGCTGTCGTAGGTGCCTTCGCCCGTGGTCAGCACGGTGGTACGGCCGCCGTTCACGATGATGTTGCTCTCGCAGTTGATGCCCTTGGCAGCGGCTGCCGACACCTCAACGTTCAGTATGCCGCCATTGACAATCACACCGTCGTTGGCCTTGATGCCATGGTTGGCCGTTGACTTCACGTAGACATTGTTGCCGCTATTGAAAATAATGTAGTCGGCCGAGTGTATGCCGTTGTTGGTGTTGCCCGTCACGCTGAGCGAGCCACTGCCGTTGAAGAGCAGTTTGCCCTTGCAGTAGAGTGCCCCCTTATGACTGCCTCCCGTACCGTCGGCCAGCGTGTTTGTGGTGCCCTCGGCCAGGATGATGAACGCCCGCTTGCCACTGAGCAGGTTCAGCGCTGCCGAGTCGGGGTTGGTGATGCTCACGCCATTGAGTTTCACGGCATACTTCTTGTCGCCCACCACGGTGAAAGAGCCGTTGGTGGTTGTACCGCTCAACACGTAGCACACGTTTTTCTCCGTGCCGTGATTAGCCGTCAGGTGACCGCCGTTGACCGTCACCTCCACGCCGTTCTCCGTCTTGGCCACGGGATTCGACAGGTCGATGCTCACCTCTGTGGTAAAGGTGTTGTTGGCCAGGGCATCCTCCTCGTCAAAATATGACGCGGCGGCGGCCTCTGCCGGCTCTGCCGTTGTCTTGTCAATGGCAATGTCGAAGGTGGCCAGTTCGCCCGTCATCGATGAACTGCCGCCGCTGTTGCCGCCGCCGCTGTTCCATTCACTATTATTGTTGCTATAGTACTCCTCGAGGGGGTCGTCCGTCGAGCAACACGTCATCATGAAAACCGATGTTGAGAGAATGGTAAAAAACAAGCCCTTGGACAGCATGGACCACGTAGCGTCATTCATTATTCTTTCACTTGTCGTCTTAATTTTTTTGTACTTCATAATCTTTCCGTTTTTATAATTATATGTTCAAGTTTCGCATTCGCTCAACTTCAGTAGTTAAAAGGAATAACTCCTTCTAACTCCTTTTAACTCCTCAACTTGAAAAAGTTGAATTATATGTTATTTTGGGTTCAAAGATACAACCTTTTGCCACATCAGGCCAAAATTTTTCAACGAATCCCCCGATTTGAAAAGTAAAATCGTTCAAGTTTCACATTCGCTCAACTTTTTGGTAGTTAAAGTAGTTAAGGGAGTTAAAGTAGTTAAAGACAATAGTCTTATCCCTTGAATATCCCTTCGGAACATGGAATCTGAAGCAGCAAATCTAACGTCTTTAACTACTTTAACTCCACAACTAGAGAAAGTTGAATAAAATCAGATTCTGGTCGAAATTTTTCAGCAAAGGAATCATTTTTTTCAAAACATGTTACCATTATTCAGAAACTTTTATTACTTTTGCACCATGATTGGCATTTAAACACTGAGGTTATGCAAAGAAACAGGATACAAAGACTGACCATCGCCACACTGATGATGCTGACAGCCATGAGCGCATGGCCGCAGAAACATTTTGTGTTCACGCCACAGTGGAAGGCACAGGCACAGTTCGCCGGCTACTATGTGGCCCAGGAGAAAGGCTTTTACAAGGATGAAGGCCTCAGCGTGCAGACATCTATGAACAATGCGCTGGTCATCGTGTCGCGACGCGGCAAGAGCCCCATGCAGCAGAAAGGGGCGCGTGTGGGCATCTGGCGTGCCGACTTCGGAGAGATGGCGGTGTGTATGAGCCGCAAAGAGGGGCTTGGCTACGAGTGGATACACTAGTGAAGAATGAAGAATGAAGAACTCATAAATTAAATAACATATTATGAAAGCAGTAAGAATTATTATCATGTCGCTGGTGGCCACCATCCTGGTGGGCTGCGGCACCACATCGACAGTACCCATCACAGGGCGCAAACAAACATTATTGGTTAACGACGGCGAAGTGCTGAGCCTCGCCAACCAACAGTATCAGCAGTACATGCAATCGGCCAAGGCCTCGAGCAATGCCACGAATACGGCCATGGTGAAGCGCGTTGGCCAGAACCTGGCCAATGCCGTGGTGAGTTACCTCAATGCCAACGGCCTGGGTGCCGAGGTCCAGAACTACGCATGGGAGTTTAACCTGGTGCAGGATAATCAGGTCAACGCCTGGTGCATGCCTGGCGGTAAGATCGTGGTCTACGAGGGTCTGCTGCCTGTCACGCAGAACGAGGCATCGCTGGCCATCGTGCTGGGCCATGAGATAGCACATGCCGTGGCCAAGCACTCGGCCGAGCGTCTGAGCAACGAGTATAAGAACCAGTATGGTACGGCCGTGCTCGGCGCTGTTCTTCAGGGTAGCGGCATGAGCGAGGGCACGCAGCAGTTGATAGCCCTCGGCCAGTCGCTCGGCGGCTCACTATGGACGTCGGGCTTCTCGCGCAGCCAGGAGAGCGAGGCCGACCACATGGGTCTCATCTTTGCAGCCATGGCCGGCTACGACCCGCAGGTGGCAGTGACGTTCTGGCAGCGCATGGCAGCCCAGAGTTCCGGCAGCAGCAGTATCTTCAGCGACCACCCGTCGGACGCGAAACGTATCAAGGACATCCAAGGCTGGATGCCCGAGGCTCTGAAGTATTACAAGCCTGCCGCCACAGCCACCACCTCTGGCAAGTCAACGACGAAGGCAACGAAGACCCTCAAGGTGACGTCGAAGAAGAAATAAGTGTCATGTATTCATCGTAACTGATATAGCGACCGCCCATCGATTCCAGATGGGCGGTTTTTAGTTGGCAGTCGATGATGGTGCCACCCAGTTGTTCCATGGTCTTGGCCAGGAAGATGAGGGCCAGTTTGGAGGCGCTGGGCACCAGTGAGAACATGCTCTCGCCAAAGAATGCCGGGCCGATGTTCACACCATAGAGGCCGCCAACCAGCCGCCGGCTCTCTTCCGCATCCGTCTTCTCCCACACCTCCACGCTGGCGGCGAAGCCCTGCCGGTGCAGTTCGGTGTAGGCGCGTATGATGTCTTCGCCCAGCCATGCCCCCTCCTCGTCTATGCGCAGTTGGCTGCAGTGGCGTATCACGCCTTCAAAGTCTCTATTGAGCGAGAACAGGTATTTCTGCTTGTTAAGCAGCGTGCGCATGGAATGGGAGATATGTATTTCACTGGGAAAGATGACAAAGCGCTCGTGGGGGCAATACCATGCAGGCTCTTTCTGGTCGCGAAACGAGTACCAGGGGAAGATGCCATACTGATAGGCCAGCAGCAGACGGTCTGTGCTGAGGTCGCCTCCAATGGCCAGGCAACCGTCGTCGTCGGCCAGGCGGGGGTCAGGGAACCAGAGTTCTTTGTCGAGTTTGAAAACCACGATAGAAGATTGAGAATTGAGAATTGAAGATTGAAGATTATAAAGCCACGTCTCCTCCGTCTTTCAGGCTACCGAAGAGTATCTCGCGCACCAGCCGGGGCTTGAGCCGCTGGTTGATGACGCGATCCATCTCGCGGGCACCGTATTCGGGAGTGAAGCCCTCGTTGAGCAGGCTCTCAAAGGTGTCGTCGCTCAGGGTCATGGTAATCTTCTTCAACGTGAGTTTCGCCTGCAGTTCGCGCAGTTTCTTACGGAGGATGAGCGCAGCCATCTGCCGGTCCATATCGTTGAACACCACCGTGCCGCTCAGACGGTTGATAAACTCCGGCTTGAAGGTCTTCTTCACCTGACGGAGCATTGCCTCGCCACGCGACACGCCGCCCTGGAAGCCTATGGAAGCCTGACCCGCATACTGTGCGCCGGCGTTGGAGGTCATGATGAGTATCACGTTGCGGAAGTCGGCCTTGCGCCCCTTGTTGTCGGTCAGTCGGGCATAGTCCATCACCTGCAGCAGGATGTTGTAGATGTCCTGGTGGGCCTTCTCTATCTCGTCGAGCAGCAGCACGCAGTGGGGACGCTTGCGGATAGCATCGGTCAGCAAGCCGCCGTCCTCATAGCCCACATAGCCGGCAGGCGAGCCTATCAGTTTGGCCACGGCATGCTTCTCGGTATATTCGCTCATGTCGAAGCGCACCAGTTCGATGCCCAGTTGGCGGGCCAGCACACGCGCCACCTCTGTCTTGCCCACGCCCGTAGGCCCTACGAAGAGCAGCGACGCCGTGGGCTTGTCGTCGTCCAGCAGGCCGGCCTTGGCCATCTGCACAGCCTCCGTCACCTGGTGTATGGCCTCGTCCTGACCGTAGATCTGCTCCAGCAGGCGGGGCTCCAGCATCTGTAGCCGCTCGGTGTCGTCGTCCTTGGCTGCCATGGCATCCACCTTGCAGGTCTGTGCCAGCACCTCCGCAATGTCGGCCTTGGTAACAGTCTCCCCTGCGGCTCCCGAGGCTGCTTCCGCTGCCGCACCTGCCTCGTCGATGAGGTCGATGGCCTTGTCGGGCAGGAAGCGGTCGTTCACGTATTTCGCACTGGCTTCCACGGCGAAGTCAATGGCATCGCCGGCATATTTCACCCCGTGAAACTCCTCATACCTGGGCAGCAACTGCCGCAGGATTGTCTTGGCCTCTTCGACGGTAGGCTCGTTGATGTCGATCTGCTGAAAGCGTCTTATCATGCCTTTCGAACGGGCAAAATGGCGGTTGTATTCCTCGTAGGTCGTAGAGCCGATGAAGCGTATGGCACCAGACTCCAGATAAGGCTTGAGCATGTTCGACGCATCCAGGGCACTGTCGCTGGTGGCACCCGCCCCCACAAGGGTGTGAATCTCGTCGATATACACAATGTTGGCAACCGGCTCGTCGGGGTTTGTCTGCTCGGCCGCGACGCCTTCCATCACCTGCTTGATGCGGTTCTCGAAGTCGCCGCGATACTGCGTTCCTGCGAGAAGGGTGCCCATGTCGAGTTGGTAGACCTTGCAGCCAGCGAGACTCTTTGGCACCTGGCCCTCCTCTATCATCCGTGCCAGCCCCCATACGAGAGCCGTCTTGCCCACGCCAGGCTCGCCCACATGCAGCGGGTTGTTCTTGTCCCTGCGACATAGCACCTGTATGGTGCGCTTCAGTTCCTGTTCCCTGCCTATGAGCGGGTTCTGCTGTTTGTAATGGTCGTTCATGCAGGTCACCAGCCGCTTCCATGCCGACTTGCTGTCGGCCTCATCGCCAAACAGGTCGTCGCCCTCATAGTTATAGTAGTCATAGTAGTCGCAGTTGATTATCAAATGACTGATGAAGTCGGCCTCACGGTCGCCGAGGCACTCCTTCAGCATGAAGGAAGCCCAGGAGTCTTCCAGTGCGAGAAGCCCCCTGGTCAGGTGCGGGGCGTCCAAGGCTTCCGCACTGCTCGATGCCACCGACTGTACTGCCGACTCTATCACCTTGGACATCTGCACCGACACCTCCGGCACATAATCCTTACCCTCGGGCACACGCTCTATGGTCTTCAGGTATTCCCTGATGCGATTTTCCAACTGATTTGTGTCATGGAAACTGTTCAGTGCATCATAGAAGTAGAATTCCTGAGTCATCGCCAGCAGCAGATGCTCGGGCATGATAAACTCATGTCTGTACTCCTTGCTCAATTCCAGAGCCTGATTCAGTATCTTCGATGCACGGTCTGTCTGTTTTATCTCTGGCATAATATTTCAATCTTCATTTTCAAGTTGATTCATTTTTCAATTTTCAATCTTCCTCCGGTTCAACGGTCAGCCGCAGCGGATAGTTCTGCTCACGCGCCATATCAGTGGCCTTGCGGACTTTTGACACAGCAATATCGTAACTGTAGATGCCCACCACGGCCTGGTCGGAGTGGTGCACCTGCAACATCAGCGCATTGGCCTCAGCCTCGCTCTTCAAAAACACCTGCACCAGGATCATCACAACAAACTCCATCGTGGTGAAGTCGTCGTTGTAGATGACGACCTTGTAGCGTCGAGGCTCCTTCAGGTCTATACGCTGCCTCATGACTGGCTTTGCCATGCCTGTACGCTCCCTTTCCTTTACCCGTGACTGTTCTTTTGCCATATTATCTCAACTTGTAGGATTTGAGGGTGCAAAGTTAATCATTTTCTTGCAATCTTGTATCGTTTATAGCCAAAAAGTGAAGAGAGAATATACTAACTGAATCAACTTGAAAAAGGGGGCAGTCGATATTTCCGGTGCATGACGCCGCATGGCACTCCCCTCCCTTGTAGGGGAGGGGCAGGGGTGGGGTGACTAACCTCTTCAGTGACAGTAAGATACAGACCCCACCCCAACCCCTCCCCTTGAAGGGAGGGGAGCGGCTGCGCACTATTTAGACTGTATGCACCGGAAATATCGACTGCCCCCTAATTATGTTCACTTACTTAATAGGCTATGCCAGCGCATAAAAAAAACGGATTAAAACGACATTCCGTTTTAATCCGTTGATTTTGAAAGTGATTAAACTATGCTCTCTCTTACTTCAGGCCACGGTTCACCAGAGTGGCATTGAGCAGCATGAGGTACTTCTTGTACTGCTTGTCGTTCAGAATATAGTGCATATAGCGCACATCCTTCTTCACGGCCTGGTCCAACAGAGCCTCGCGCTCGTCGTTTTGTGCATGGGCAGCCAGCATCATCTCGTTGCAGAAAGCGGTGTGGATGTCCTGCACGGCTTCCATCTGGTCGGTGGTCAGACCCAGTGCGACGGCCAGTTTACGCATATTGACTGTCATGTCGTAGGCCGCAACATTGTTCACTGCGTTGTTGTTCTCGTTCTCAGCAAATGACGTGGTCATCGTGAAAATTGCAACTACCATCAAAACAATCTTTTTCATACTTTTTTTTCCTTTCTTTACTTTACTCGGGACCTTCGGTTCTTTTTTGTTATCCTGTACTTTTTAAATTTTAAATATTAAACTTTCTGATTTTTTAATTCCTAATTCTTTAATTCTTAATTTTTCAATCTCCTCAGGTCCCTACCTTAATAAATGTGTTTTGTTATCCTTGTCGCCAGGCTTTTTGTTCCTTTTGACGGTGCAAAGTTACGGCGATTTTTTTTACTGGCAATGGATTTTTCCATATTGTGTGCGATAACAGGCCGTTTTGTTGACGAATATCAAAAAAGCGCCATGATTCTTCCAATTGGCCGACATCAGGCCAACAGCACGCCGAATCATACCTTGCACTCTGGAAGGTTTTTGTATTCCGGCCGAATACAACTTGTATTCAGGCTGTATACAAAATGTATTCCGGCTGAATACAAACTGTATTCGGCCTGAATACAAGTTGTATGCGGCAGGAATACGAGTTGTATACACTTTCGATACTCCGGCGGTATTGTCTTTAACTACTTTAACTCCCAAAAAGTTGAGCACTTGCGAAACTTGAATCAATGATAAGTGAATTTTTGAAAAAAAGATGGCCTAAAAGTCGTCTTTTTTACTTTTTTCATCCAAAAAAACAAAATAATTGGATAAATGTTTTGTCATGCCAAGAAAAAGTTGTACTTTTGGAAAATCAAAATCTAAAACGACTATTATCAAATAAAAAACCTTAAAAAAGGAACTATGAGTTATTTACGATTCGAGAAAGCCGTGATGACTAACCTGGAGGAAAGTCTGCGTCGTGAATTGCTCCGTACCAACCGAAGTGGTGCCTACAGTGCGTCAACGCTCGTTGACTGCAACACACGCAAGTACCACGGCCTGTTGGTTGTGCCTGTACCTGAGATCGACGACGAGAACCATGTGCTCTTGTCGTCGTTCGACTGTACAGTAGTGCAGCATGGAGCGGAATTCAACCTGGGCCTCCACAAGTATCAGGGCAACAATTTCAGTCCCAAGGGACACAAGTACATCCGTGAGTTTGATGCCAGCCTCGTGCCCACCACCGTCTATAGGGTGGGCGGCGTGGTGCTGAAACGTGAGACCATCTTCCAGGCCTACGAAGACCGTATCCTGATACGCTACACGCTGGAAGATGCCCACTCGGCCACGCTGCTGCGCTTCCGTCCGTTCCTGGCCTTCCGCTCCGTGAGGCAGTTCACCCACGAGAACTCAGTGGCCAGCCGTGAGTATCAGGTCATCGACAACGGCATCAAGACCTGCATGTACAAGGGCTATCCCGACCTGTTCATGCAGTTTAACAAGAAAAACGAGTTCGTGTTCCAGCCCGACTGGTATCGCGGCATCGAGTATCCCAAGGAGCAGGAGCGCGGCTATGCGTCGAACGAGGACCTCTACGTGCCCGGCTATTTCGAGGTGCCCATCAAGAAGGGCGAGAGCATCATCTTCTCGGCATCGACGTCGCAAATCAAGACCAACACACTGAAGTCGCTCTTCCAGAAAGAGATAGACGTGCGCGTGCCCCGCGACAATTTCTATCACTGCCTGGTGACCGCCGCCCATCAGTTCCACAACCGCCAGGCCGACGACACACGCTACCTGCTGGCCGGCTATCCGTGGTTCAAGTGTCGTGCGCGCGATACCTTTATATCATTGCCGGGCCTGACGCTGGCCATCGACGAGGCCGACTACTTCGAACTGGTGATGAACACGGCCGAGCACGGCCTGCGTGAGTTTATGGCAGGCGAGCCGCTGACGGTGAAGATCTATGAGATGGACCAGCCCGACGTTCCCCTCTGGGCCGTGTGGGCCATCCAGCAGTATGCCAAGTATGCCGGCCGCGACAAGGCTTTCGAGAAATACGGCAAACTGCTACAGGATATTGTGAAGTATATTGAGGAGGACGGACATCCCAACCTTCGCCTTGACGATAACGGGCTGCTCTATGCCAACGGGCGCGACAAGTGTATCACCTGGATGAACTCCAGGGCCAACGGCAAGCCCGTGGTGCCCCGTTCCGGCTATATCGTAGAGTTCAACGCCCTGTGGTACAACGCCTTGAAGTTCTGTGCATCGATGGCAGCAGAGAAAAACGATGCCAAGTCGGCCGAACACCTGGAGGCACTGGCACTGAAGACAAAGACATCGTTTGTTGACACCTTCGTCAACGAATACGGCTATCTGCTCGACTATGTCGACGGCAACATGATGGACTGGAGCGTACGCCCGAACCAGATCTTCGCCGTGGCAGTAGACTATTCGCCACTGTCGCAGCAGCAGATGAAGAGCGTAGTAGATATATGTACGCGCGAACTGCTCACACCGAAGGGTCTGCGCTCGCTGTCGCCCAAGAGTGGCGGCTACAACCCCATGTATGTGGGCCCGCAGACGCAGCGCGACTATGCCTACCACCAGGGCACGGCATGGCCATGGCTGGGCGGCTTCTATATGGAGGCCTGCCTGAAGGTGTACAAACGCTCGCGCCTGTCGTTCATCGAGCGTCAGATGGTGGGCTATGAGGATGAGATCGACTATCATGCCATTGGCACCATCTCTGAGTTGTTCGACGGCAACCCGCCCTTCCACGGCCGCGGTGCCATGTCGTTTGCCATGAACGTGGCCGAGATTCTGCGCACCATGAAGTTACTCGAAAAGTATTCATACCAAAAATAAGGAGGAACAACTATGAAAGTACTAATGTTTGGATGGGAGTATCCTCCTCACGTGTTCGGTGGACTTGCCACCGCTAACTACGGTATTTCAGAGGGACTGAAGGCACAGGGCGACATCGAGACGGTGCTCTGCCTGCCGCATCCCTTTGGAGATGAGAGTCAGCATGCATGCCGCATCGTTGCCATGAACGCCGTGCCCATTGCCTGGCGCGACGTGAACTACGACTACGTGAAACAGCGCGTGGGCAATATCATGGACCCCGACTATTACTTCAAATGCCGGGAGCATATCTATGCCGACTTCAACTATATGCATGTCAACGACCTCGGTGCCATGGAGTTTGCCGGAGGCTATCCGGGCAACCTGCACGAGGAAATCAACAACTACTCGATCATTGCAGGCGTGGTGGCCCGCACCGAAGAGTTTGACATTATACATGCCCACGACTGGCTCACCTTCCCCGCCGGCATCCATGCCAAGCAGGTGAGCGGCAAGCCACTGTGCATACACGTCCACGCCACCGACTTCGACCGCAGCCGCGGCAAGGTGAACCCCACCGTCTACTCGATAGAGAAGAACGGTATGGACAATGCCGACTGCATCATGTGCGTATCGGAACTGACACGCCAGACGGTCATCAACCAGTATCATCAGGATCCGCGCAAGTGCTTCACCGTGCACAACGCCGTCTATCCCCTGCCCCAGGAGTATCAGGACATACCACGCCCCGACCATACGGGCAAGGAGAAGGTGGTCACCTTCCTCGGACGCATCACCATGCAGAAAGGCCCCGAATACTTCGTCGATGCCGCCACGATGGTGCTCCACCGCACCCGCAACGTGCGCTTCTGCATGGCCGGCTCGGGCGACATGATGGACGCGATGATCTACATGGCGGCCGAACGCGGCATAGCCGACCGCTTCCACTTCCCTGGCTTCATGCGAGGCAAACAGGTGTACGAGTGCCTCAAGGCCTCCGACGTCTATGTCATGCCCTCGGTATCGGAGCCCTTCGGCATCTCGCCGCTGGAGGCCATGCAGTGCGGCACGCCTTCCATCATCTCGAAGCAGAGCGGCTGCGCAGAGATCCTGGACAACTGCATCAAGGTGGACTACTGGGACGTGCACGCCCTGGCCGACGCCATCTACAGCATCTGCGTCAACGACTCGCTGTTCAACTACCTCAAGGAAGAGGGCAAGAAAGAGGTGGACCAGATTACCTGGGAAAAGGTGGGCCGCTGGATACGCACCCTGTACAGGAGAACACTCGGGTGGGAAACCGCTTGAAATGAAGAATGAAGAATGAAGAATGAAGCGCTCGACCTCTGGTCGCTTGCTTCCGAAGGGACGCAAGAATTTGCTACCGCTAACAGGTGCTATCCCCACTTTCCATTCGATTTCTTCAAGAGCAATAATTATTAACAGTTTAACATTTTAACAAACGAGTGTCGTCTGGAGCAAAGAAAGAAGATGCGGCAGCAAATTCTTCACTCTTCACTCTTCACACTTCACTTAAAAAGATATGAAAACAATTTGTTTATATTTTGAGATACATCAGATTATTCATCTGAAGAGATACCGTTTCTTCGATATCGGTACCGACCATTATTACTATGATGACTACGAGAACGAGCGTAGTATCAGCGACATTGCCGAGCGCTCGTATATGCCCGCACTGAACACGCTGCAACAGATGATTCAGGAAAACGGCAAGTATTTCAAGGTGGCCTTCTCGCTCTCGGGCACTGGCATAGAGCAACTGGAGATGCACGCCCCGCAGGTGCTGGAGAAACTGCAGCAACTCAACGAGACAGGCTGCGTGGAGTTCCTCGCAGAGCCTTATAGCCACGGACTCTCGTCGCTGGCCAACCCCGAGGCCTTTGCACGCGACATGAAGAAGCAGGTGGCCAAGATGGAGGAATACTTCGGCAAGAAGCCCACCGTGGCCCGCAACTCGTCGCTCATCTACAGCGACGACATCGGCGCACAGATAGCAGCACTGGGCTTCAAAGGCATGCTCACCGAGGGTGCCAAGCACGTGCTCGGATGGAAGTCGCCCCACTATGTGTACAACTGCAACATGGCGCCGAGCCTGAAGTTGCTGCTGCGCGACGTGGAACTTAGCGACGACATCTCACTGCGCTTCAACAACGCCGAATGGGAAGGCTATCCCCTCTTTGCCGACGCCTATATCGACCGCATCGCACGCCTGCCGGAGGAAGAGCAGATTATCAACATCTTCATGGAACTCTCGGCCCTGGGCATCGCACAGCCCCTCAGCAGCAACATCCTCGACTTCATCAAGGCATTGCCAGTATGCGCCAAGGAAAAGGGCATCACCTTCTCTACGCCTACGGAGATCTGCATGAGGGTGAAGAGCGTGGGAGCACTCGACGTGCCCGACACCCTATCGTGGGTCGACGAAGAGCGCGACGTCAGTTGCTGGCTGGGTAACCCCATGCAGCGCGAGGCCTTCAACAAACTCTACAGCGTGGCCGACCGCCTGCTCATTGCCAACGACCCGCGCATCAACCAGGACTGGGACTACCTGCAGGCCTCCAACAACTTCCGCTTCATGACCACCAAGCCCTCGAACGTGGGACTGGACCGCGGCATCTACAGCGGACCGTTTGATGCCTTCACCAACTACATGAACATTCTGGGCGACTTCATCAACCGCGTCAACGCCCTCTATCCAGAGGAAATAGACAACGAGCAACTCAACTCGCTGCTGACCACCATCAAGAACCAGGGCGACGAGATTGTGATGAAGGACATCGAGATAGAGCGCCTGAAGACGAAGTTGGCCAAACTGCAGCCTGCAGAAGAGAAGAAAGAGAAAAAGCCTGCCAGAAAGGCTGCCGCCCCCAGAAAGAAGGCTGCAAAGAAGGCAGAATGATTTCACTCAAAACTTACCCATACATGAATAGAGTCATCCCTGTCTGGGCTGTGTGCCCGACAGGGATGACTATATGAGAAGAAGAAATACATACCAGTTAATCTTTGTCAAACCGACAAATAGAGACAAATAGCAACAAATAGAGACAAATATAGCGGATTTAAAGTAAAAAAAGGCGAAAATATTTTGCTAATTCACTGAATTTGTGTACCTTTGCAGCCGATTTGACCAAAACTAGTTGATGAAGACAGACAAAAAACAGAACCAATACCGCGTTAACGAACAGATTCGTGTACGTGAGGTCCGCATTGTTAGCGAGAGCGGATCAACAGTGATGCCTACGAGAGAAGCGCAGGAAATGGCACGTCAGCAGGGTGTAGACCTTGTGGAAATTTCACCGAACGCCAATCCACCTGTTTGTCGGCTCATCGACTATTCCAAGTTCCTCTACCAGCAGAAAAAACGTGCCAAGGAAATGAAAGCCAAGCAGGTGAAGGTAGAGGTGAAGGAGATACGCTTCGGCCCACAGACCGACGAGCACGACTACCAGTTTAAACTGAAGCACGCACGCGAGTTTCTGGAGGAAGGCAACAAGGTACGTGCCTACGTGTTCTTCCGTGGCCGCAGCATCCTGTTCAAGGAGCAAGGCGAAGTGCTGTTGCTGCGCTTTGCCAACGACCTGGAGGAGGTAGGCAAGGTAGAGTCGATGCCCTCGCTCGAAGGCAAGAAGATGTTCCTCTATCTGGCACCCAAGAAAGCCGGCGTGGCCAAGAAGAGCCAACAGGCCCGCGACCGTGAAGCCAGCGAATTGGAGATGAAAGAGACAAGGAAGCCTCAGATAGACGACATCGACGTTGACACGCCGGCCAACGGCGGCCTACTGGCCAATGCGAAGATCAGTGCTGATGCACTGAAGAAGTTGACGGAGAGCGAGGATTAATCCTCAATTCTCAATCGTCTATTCTTGATTAGAAAGAAAAGGTGGCGCGCCCGGTATATGCGTAGCCGCCGCATTATAAAAATCAAAGTTAAAAAATTAAAACATTAAAAAAATGCCAAAAGTAAAGACAAACTCCGGTGCAAAGAAGAGATTCTCATTCACCGGTACAGGTAAGGTTAAGAGACATCACGCTTACCACAGCCACATCCTCACGAAGAAGACCAAGAAGCAGAAGCGCAATCTGCAGGGCTACACCATTGTTGACAACAGCAACATGAAGCAGGTTCGTGACCTGTTGCGTCTCCGTTAATTAACCCTATTGTCTAACATTTAAAGTACAGAAATTATGCCAAGATCAGTAAATCACGTTGCATCAAGAGCAAAACGTAAGAGAATCCTGAAACTTACCCGTGGCTACTTTGGAGCCCGTAAGAATGTCTGGACAGTAGCGAAGAACACCTGGGAGAAGGGTCTGACATACGCCTACCGCGACCGTCGTAACAAGAAGCGCAACTTCCGCGCCCTGTGGATTCAGCGTATCAATGCTGCTGCCCGCCTGGAGGGTATGAGTTACTCCAAGTTGATGGGTGCCCTGTCAAAGGCTGGTATCGAGATCAACCGCAAGGTGCTCGCCGACCTCGCCATGAACAACCCCGAGGCTTTCAAGGCCATCGTGGAAAAAGTAAAAGACTAAACAGGTGAAAAGGTAATAAAAAGGCTGCCAGTCGATTCGACTGGCAGCCTTTTTCTTGCCTTTATGCTTTCTTGCCTTTATGCTTTCTAACCTTTACACCTTCTTACCTTTTCACAACTTCCACCATGGCTTTTTCTTCTTGGGGTGCTCTTCTTCGTATGAAGACATTTTGTAGTGGCGCACCTCCTCGTCAATGATGTCGTTCCAGGTCTTGTTGCCGCTGATCATCCGATAGATGGTGCCCCAGTCGGGCAGGCCACCCAGGTTGCGGTCGTCAATCCATACATCAACTTTCAGTTTGCGACTGAAGTGCTGATTGTTGTCGGTGGTCTCCTCAGGATAGTCGCGGTTGACGGCATAGAACTCCACGCCACGCTCCCGGCACCAGTTGATGGCATCATCCAGCAGTTTGCCTTCGCGAACCGACCACAGTATCAGCCTGTGGTGGTCCTTGATAAGCATTTTCAGTGTTTCAGTGGCAAATGGCAGTTCCTCGCCGATTTCCGGATAACGGTGCTCAACGATGGTTCCGTCAAAATCTACTGCTATGGTCATAACTATGAACTATGAACTATGTAAGAACTATGAACTAGAACTATGTAAGAACTATGAACTAGAACTATGTAAGAACTATGAACTATGAACTAAAACGACTATCTCTTGATAGAGTCGTCCTCCTGATCCTTACCATACTGGCTGTTGGCATAGTTGCCGTAAGAGCCGTATGAGCCGTAACTGCCAGCACCATAGTTGGCACGTCCGTAGCGGCCATAGCCGTAGCCATAGCCAAAGCGTCCGTACTTGCCATAGCGTCCATAGCCGTAGTAATAGCCATACTTCTTCCTCGACATGTCGATACCGTTGATCACAATACACATGTTGGGAAGTTTCTCCTCCTCCTTGATAGAGTTGATCAGGCCGAAACTGGTCTTCGGCGTATAGTCTGCACGGCAAACGAAGCAGGTCACGTCGGCATAGCGGCCAATCTGCAACGTATCGGTCACCAGTCCTACAGGAGCGGTGTCGAGGATGATGTAGTCGTAGTTATTACGCAGAATATCAATAATAGTACCCATGTTATCGCGTGCCAGCAACTCCGTGGGGTTGGGAGGTGTAGGACCGGCCAGCAGCAGGTCGAGGTTGGCATTGACACCAGAAGGCTTGATTTGCGCCTTCAAGTCGCTTTCGGTCACATGGTCCTTGGTCAGCAGCATGGTGGTGATACCAGCCTGGCGGTCCTTGATATCGAACAGACGGCCCAAGGCCGGCTTACGGATGTCGAGACCCAGCAGTATGACCTTCTTGCCCAGCAAGGCGAAACTGACTGCCAGGTTGGCTGCGTTGAACGTCTTACCTTCACCCGACGTTGTCGAAGTAAACATGATGACCTTCTGGTTTTCTTTCAGCATAAACTGTATATTCGTTCGCATAGAGCGGAATATCTCGTCTATCTGGTTGTTCTTGTTCTCGTGAACCACGATACCAGCAGCCGACTTCACCTTGTCGCTGGCCACGGCCACATCGGCCACAATAGGCAGTGTGGTCAGTTTAGCCACATCCTCATGACCCTCAATCTTGTAGCGCAGTATCTGCAGCAGGTAGGTGATGAGCAACGGCAGTGCGAAGCCCAGCACGATGGCCACCAAGAGTATGATAGCACTCTTTGGACTTACCTTTCCTCCGAAGGCAGGCTCATCAATGAGGCGGCCCTTGTCGGCAGTGGCAGCCAGCGAGATAGAGTTCTCCTCACGTTTCTGCAACAGCATCAGATAAAGGCCTGACTTCACATCCTGCTGACGACCAATCTGCGTGAGCACGCGCTCCTGTTCCGGTGCGTTCTCCACCTTTCCCTGGAACTCGCGGTATTTTCTCTCAACACCCTGTCGCTCGATGTCGGCCGTGCGGCGGGCCTGCTTCAAGGCCTCCTTGATACTCACTTCCAGTTGCTGCAGCATGTCGGTCTGTGTCTGCACCAGAGGTGAGTTTTCTGAAGCAGAGGCGAGCAGGCGGTTACGTGTGAGCACCGTATTGTTATACTGTACAATGAGTGCATTTGACGCACCGTCTTTCATACCGACATTAGAAGGTATCAACTGAAATTTGTTTTCGGGGTTGTCAACATATTTGCGCAGGTCGTCCAGAATCTGGATCTGCGTGGATGCCTCAACCAACTGGCTGTAGTATTGGTTCACCTGGTTCATGGTCTGGCTTGCATCCATCTTCAACTGCACGAGGTTGTTGTTGCGCTTGTAGGCTTCCAACTGGCTCTCGGTAGCACCCAGTTCATCGCTGATCTTCTGCAAACGGGTATTGATAAACTCCTCGGTCTTATAGGCAATCTCGTTCTTGTCGGCATTGGCCTGACGGTTGTAGCACACGGCCAGATGCTTCAGGTAGTCGAAGCCACGGTCGGGGTTCTGGTCGTTGAGGGTCAGTTCGGCTATCGACGTGAGTTTAGAGGTTGGAGCCACCGACAATGCATTGGCATAGCGCGAAGCGACAGACTTAGGCGAGGTGATGGTTATAATATAACTCATTGATTTCTGGTCAACAGGTTCCTTCTCCTCACCATTATTAACGCTGGGCTGATGCTTCAGATGTGGTATGGCCTCGTTTTCAGTAAACGTCAGCGTACCGTAGGGAGTCTCAACAGTGGCTGGCAGTGTGGTGAAGGAGCCTTTAAACTCGTTCTTTGTACCAACCACATGGTAGGTGTTTCCCTCCTTGGTCAACTTCATGGAGAATTGTCCAAACCACATGTCGAGGTCGTCCAAGTCCTCTGCCGTCATATCTACAATAATGGGGTTGGTCTTGTAGACAAGCACCTTGGTGATGCGGCCCTCACTGCGATACTCCGTATAGAGTTTCAGGTCTTTGACGACCTCCTGCGCGAGGATGCGCGATTTCAAGATCTCCACCTCATTGTCGATACCCGCCGAGTTGGAAATGAAACCAAGATCCTGCATGTTCGACAGCATCTGGTTGCTGGGGCGGCGGTTGCTGGTCTCCTCCTTGATCAGCATCTTTGCTGATACCTGATAGACAGGTGCAGTGTAGCGCAGATAAATCAAAGCGCCACACACACAGATAAACATGGAGAGCAGGAACCATGGCCAGTTAAGCACAAACAAGGTAAAAATGGTTCTAATATCAAATGAAGAAGCCTCTTCCTGAATACCATTTTCTAATGTAGCATCAATTTTCTTGTTTTCTTCCATTGTTTTTTAAAATATTTATTCTTCTATTTTTTGTTTCTGTACCTTATTATATATTATATACACATTCTCTACCTTATTATATATTTATATACACAATTGATCCAGATACTGACCGTAGCCGTTCTTCAGCATGGGCTTAGCCAGTTCGCGCAGTTGCTCCTTGCTGATCCAGCCGCGCTTAAAGGCAATCTCTTCCAGACAAGCCACCTTCAGGCCTTGGCGTTTCTCAATGACTTCAATAAAGGTGCTAGCCTCGGCCAGTGAGTCGTGGGTGCCGGTGTCGAGCCACGCAAAGCCGCGCTGCAAGGTCTGCACCTTCAGTTTCTTCTGAGCCAGATACTCCTGGTTGACGGTCGTAATCTCCAGTTCGCCTCGTGCGCTGGGCTTGATATTCTTCGCAATATTGACTACGCTGTTGGGATAGAAATAGAGGCCGACGACGGCATAGTTCGACTTCGGGTGCTCGGGTTTCTCCTCAATGCTGAGACAGTTGCCTTCCGCGTCGAACTCGGCCACGCCGTAGCGCTCGGGGTCGTTGACATAATAGCCGAACACGGTGGCAAGGCCATGCTTCTCGGCGTTCTCCACGCTCTGACGCAGCAGGCCGCTAAAGCCGGAGCCGTAGAATATATTGTCGCCGAGCACCAGACAGGCGCTGTCGTCGCCAATAAACTGCTCACCGATGATGAAAGCCTGCGCCAGTCCGTCGGGCGACGGTTGCTCGGCATATTCGAAATGCACGCCCAACTCACTGCCGTCGCCCAGCAGCCGCCGGAAGGCAGGCAGGTCGTAAGGTGTGGAGATAATGAGTATCTCGCGTATGCCCGCGAGCATCAGTGCCGATATGGGATAATAAATCATCGGCTTGTCGAAAATAGGTATCAACTGCTTGCTGATGCCTTTCGTTATCGGGTAGAGGCGTGTACCGCTTCCACCTGCTAAAACAATTCCTTTCATAAATATAACGTTATATTGGGCTGCAAAGTTACACTTTTTTTTTTGAATTTTTCTCTTTTTGCACAAAAAAATACGCTATTATCAATAAAAAAGTGTAACTTTGCACCCAAATTAATGTATAACTATGGGATTACTATCAAAAATATTCGGCCAGAAGTCGGCCGATAATGAGACAAAAGTGGGTGGCATGGAGGATTTCATGACACTTATCAGGGTTTATTTCCAGGCAGTGATGGCGGCCGACTTGGGTATCACCAACCTGAATGCGCTGCCCGACCTGCGTGTGTTCAAGACCACGCTGCGCATACCCACCCAGGGCGGCAAACTGGGCATTGGCGAGAAGGCGCGTTGCAAGAAGATGCTGAAAGATCTCTACGAGATGGACGACGACTTCCTTAAAGAGATAGACCAGAGCATCCGTCGCCGCTGCAAGAAAGTGCAGGACGTGCAGACCTATCTGCTTCAGTTCCAGGCCTACGTGCAGGACATTATGATGCTCTCCGGCAACCTGATGAAGTTTAAGTTGCGCCTGCCCAGTTTCTTCAAGGGTGCCATCCGCACGGCAACGGAGAAGACCGTTCACGACATCTTCAACAAGAACGACTACAAGGATGCCAGTGTGCTGAAGACGGTGGTGTCTGTCCGTGAACTCAACAAGCGCCTGGGCTTTACCGAGAAATGGACCACCGATTTCGTGTATCGCGTGGTCATGTTAGCCAAGAAAGAAAAACAGCCGCAGCAGTAACGAAGCCAAACAAAGACAAGACACATCATGAGAAAAGAACTATTATGGATGACCGTGTGTCTGGCACTGACGGCCCAGGCACAGCAAAATAGCGGGGGCATCAGCAACAAGATGCTCAGCGAGATTCAGAGTGAGAACAAGTTGCAGGCCGCCGACCGCGCCTTGGTGAACGCCATTGCCGCAAACGCTATCGACGACCTGGCCAAGAACAGGCAGAACGCCGGTGCACTGGACACACACTTCAGCATCGAGACGAAGAAGCAGACCATCACCGACCAGAAGCAGAGCGGCCGCTGCTGGATGTTCAGCGGGCTCAACGTGCTGCGCTCCGACTACAACCTGCGCACCGACTCGCTCTGTGTGGAGTTCTCGCAGGCTTATCTCTTCTTCTGGGACCAGTTGGAGAAGGCCAACCTGATGCTGCAAGGATGCATAGACACGGGCAAGAAACCTATCGACGACCAGCGGGTGCAGTTTTTCTTCCACTACCCCATCAACGACGGCGGCACCTTCTGCGGCGTGGCCGACCTGACGGAGAAATACGGACTGGTGCCTGCAGAGGTGATGCCTGAGTCGTTTGCGAGCGACAACACGTCGAAGGCACGTGCACTGATTGCCTCTAAACTGCGCGAGTATGGGCTGCAACTGCGCGAGATGGTGCAGAAGGACAAGAAGCCCGGTGCCATAGAAAAAGCCAAGACACGCATGCTCAGCCAGATATACCACATGCTGCAGTACACCATTGGCGAGCCAGTGCAGAAGTTCACCTACGCCATGAAAAACGAGAAGGGCATCGCCGTGGGCGAGCCAAAGGAATACACCCCCCTGTCGTTCTATAAAGAGGTGGTGGGCAAGCCGCTCAACGGCACCTTCATCATGGTGATGAACGACCCGCGCCGCCCCTATTACAAGACCTACGAGGTGGAGTACGACCGCCACACCTACGACGGCCACAACTGGAAATATGTCAACCTGCCCATGGACGACATCGAGGCTATGGCCATCAACGCGCTGAAGGCGGGCCATAAACTCTATACATCCTACGATGTGGGCAAGATGCTGGACCGCAAGCGCGGCTACTGCGACACCGAGAACTATGACTACGCCTCGCTCTTCGCCACCACCTTCGGCATGAGCAAGGCCGAGCGCATCTCTACCTTCGACAGCGGTTCCACGCATGCCATGACCTTGACGGCCGTCGACCTGGACAAGAAAGGCAAAGCCGTGAAATGGAAGGTGGAGAACTCATGGGGTGCCTCATGGGGCCAGAACGGTTGCCTGATAATGACCGACCGCTGGCTGCGTGAATACATGTTCCGTATGGTCGTTCCCAATGAGTTTGTTCCTGAAAAGGTGATGCAGGCCTACAAGAGCGAGCCCGTCATGGTGATGCCGGAAGACCCGCTGTTCCAAGTCGACGAGTAGTCGGCTCTTTTTGCAGCAGAACCTATTCGTAAAAAAAAGCAGAAAATGTTTTGAAACAAATAATATTTTTCCCCTTTCGCTGTTATAATAGAAACAGTATAATAGAAACAGTAAACACTCAATTATAAACACTAAACATTAAGACTATGGGATTTATTAAAGAATTCAAGGAGTTTGCCATGAAAGGCAACGTGATGGACATGGCTGTCGGTGTCATCATCGGCGGTGCGTTTGGCAAGATTGTCAGTTCGCTGGTCGACGATGTGCTGATGCCTCTGGTCGGCATGATTACCGGCAATGTTGACTTTACCAGCCTGGCCTTCCAGATTGGCGAGGGTGAGGGTGCTGCCGTGCTGAAGTATGGCAACTTCATCCAGAACACAGTAGACTTTATCATCGTGGCCTTCTGTATCTTCCTCATGCTGAAAGGCATCAACAAACTGAACCGCAAGAAGGAAGAGCCCGCTCCAGAGCCCGAGGCTCCCAAGGGTCCCACGCAGGAGGAACTGCTGGCTGAGATTCGCGACCTGCTGAAGAAAAAATAATCCGCAAGCAAGGACCGACAACAACCGACAAGACCACAGGCAGGGGTGAGAATCCCTGCCTGTGGTCTTTTTCTTTATCCCGACATAAATCAAGAAAACAGGGTCTTTTTACCTGTTGTTATCGCGCACAAGCCCATTGTTTCAACATTTTTGCATAACTTTGCACCCGATTTTCAATAGGATAGCAAAGTAATGAAGACTTTAGATTTCAGGCCGAAGATGTTTACGGCCATTAAGAATTACAACAGACAGACACTCATGGCCGACCTCATGGCCGGTGTCATCGTGGGCATCGTGGCCCTGCCGCTCGCCATTGCCTTCGGTATAGCCAGCGGCGTATCGCCAGAAAAAGGCATCATCACGGCCATCGTTGCCGGACTGGTCATCTCGGCACTGGGAGGCAGCAAAGTGCAGATTGGCGGCCCAACGGGTGCGTTCATCGTCATCGTGGCCGGCATCATCAACCAGTATGGCATGCAGGGACTCACCATCGCCACACTCATGGCCGGCGTCTTTCTTATCGGCTTCGGACTGCTGCACCTGGGCACCATCATCAAGTATATCCCCTACCCCATCATCGTGGGATTCACCAGCGGTATCGCCGTAACCATCTTCACCACCCAGGTGAAAGACCTGCTGGGCATGCAGATAGACAACGTGCCGGCCGACTTCATCGAGAAATGGATTGCCTACGCACAAAACCTGACGGCCATCGACCCCTGGAGCACCGGCGTAGGCCTCATCAGTGTGGCTATCATTGCCACGGCACCCAAACTGAGCAAGCGTATTCCCGGCTCGCTGATTGCCATCATCGTGATGACCATAGCAGCCCTGCTGCTGAAACAGTATGCAGGCGTCACATCGATTGAGACCATCGGCGACCGCTTCAGCATCTCGTCGCAACTGCCTGATGCCGTAGTGCCGGAGTTGACGTGGGAAACCGTCAAGGGACTGGTGCCACCCGCACTGACCATCGCCATACTAGGCGCCATAGAGAGCCTGCTCTCAGCCACTGTGTCCGACGGTGTCATCGGCGACCATCACAACTCCAACACAGAACTCATAGGTCAGGGCGTGGCCAACATCGTGTCGCCCATCTTTGGAGGCATACCCGCCACGGGAGCCATCGCACGCACCATGACCAATATCAACAACGGCGGACGCACACCCATCGCAGGCATCATACATGCCGTGGTGCTGCTGCTCATCTTCCTCTTCCTCATGCCACTGGCACAGTATATCCCCATGGCTTGCCTGGCCGGTGTGCTGGTAGTGGTGAGTTACGGCATGAGCGGCTGGCGCTCGTTCATGGCCCTGATGCGCAACCCCAAGAGCGACATCACCGTGCTGCTGCTCACGTTCCTGCTCACCATCATCTTCGACCTCACCGTGGCTATCGAGGTGGGCCTCGTCTGCGCCTGCCTGCTCTTCATGCGCCGCATGAGTGAGACTACGGATGTGAAGGCCGTGTACGACGAGATAGACCTTAACGAGGATGCCGACATGCAGGCCGGCAACCTGGAGCACCTGAGCATCCCCAAGGGTGTGGAGGTCTACGAAATCAACGGCCCCTACTTCTTCGGTGCCGGCAACAAGTTCGAAGACCTGATGGGCCACTACGGCAAACGCCCCAAGGTGCGTATCATCCGCATGCGTAAGGTGCCGTTTATCGACTCCACGGGTCTGCACAACCTGGAGAACCTGTGCCTGATGAGCCAGAAGGAAGGTATCACCATTGTGCTCTCTGGCGTCAACGAGAAAGTTCAGGCCGTGCTCTTCCGCAACGGGTTCACCCAGTTGCTTGGCGAAGAGAACATCTGCAACCACATCGACCTCGCACTGGCCAGAGCACGGGAAATCATCTCGCCAATCAAACCCCACCAGGAACAAATAATAATTGACAAAACAGCACTTTGAGCCACGTTCAAAACAGGAGAAAAGGCAAAGAAAGGGCAAAGAAAGGGCAAATAACAGACCAAAAAACATTTTTTTAGAAAAAAAGTGACGAAAAGTTTTGGTGGTTCGGAAAAAAGTAGTACCTTTGCATCCGCAATCGAGAGAGATGCCTTCTGATAAAGAAGAAAAGGCGGAAATAGCTCAGTTGGTAGAGCACAACCTTGCCAAGGTTGGGGTCGCGGGTCCGAGTCCCGTTTTCCGCTCACAGATTGAACAAAAAGAGAGATTAGGGAAGGCCTTAATCACAAATGCCCAGGTGGCGGAATTGGTAGACGCGCACGTTTCAGGTGCGTGTGCCGCGAGGCGTGCAGGTTCGAGTCCTGTTCTGGGCAC
>JAFSYY010000104.1 GCA_017455845.1 Prevotella sp.
CAGCCCCATGCCTCGTACTTCTTGGCGGTGTCCTCGCAGGTCACCACCTCGGTCTTGGTAGAGAGTTGGATATCATTGGCGTCGTAGAACATGATCAGGTTGTCGAGACCCAGGTTACCGGCGATACGGCCAGCACCCTGCGAGATCTCCTCCTGCACGCCACCATCGGAGATATAGGCGTAGATGGTCTGGTTCATCACGTCGCCCAGACGAGCCTTCAGGAACTTGGCGGCGATGGCTGCACCGACGGCGAAGGTGTGACCCTGGCCGAGGGGACCGGAGGTGTTCTCGATGCCGCGCTCAATCTCGCGCTCGGGGTGACCGGGGGTCACCGAGCCCCACTGGCGCAGGTTCTTCAGGTCCTCCAGCGTGTACTTGCCTATGAGGGCGAGTTGGCTGTAGAGCATCGGAGCCATGTGTCCGGGGTCGAGGAAGAAGCGGTCGCGCCCCTCCCATGCGGGATTCTCGGGGTCGTAAACCAGGAATTCACTGTACAGGGTGTTGATGAAGTCTGCACCACCCATGGCGCCGCCGGGGTGTCCCGACTTTGCCTTTTCAACCATCGAGGCAGCAAGGATACGGATGTTGTCCGCTGCCATGTTCATTACTTTGTTGTCGTTCATAACTACTACTATATATATAGGTTCTATTACTTGTTATCTACTGCAGCCTGTTCGATGGGCAGGCACTTCTTGTAGGTCTCGATATACTTCTCGAAGCCGGCCACATCCTCGGCTGTCGGCGCGATGCTGGTGCCCGTATTGCCCGCAAAGACGACGCTCTCAAGATAGTCGGCAAGGCTCAACTTGTTGGGATTGTTAACAGCATAGCCTGCCAGCAGGGCAATGCCCCATGCGCCACCCTCGCCGGCAGTCTCCATCACCGAGATGGGCGAGTTGAGGGCGGCAGCGAGCATGCGCTGACCCACGCCGGGTGTCTTGAAGTAGCCGCCGTGACCCGTGATGCGGTCCACGCGGATCATCTCGTCCTTGAACAGGATGTCGTTACCGATCTTCAGCACGCCGATGGCACCGTAGAGGTGGGCACGCATGAAGTTGGCCAGGTTGAACTTGTCGTTAGCCGAGCGCACGAACATGGGACGCCCCTCAGCCAGACCCGTGACAGGCTCGCCTGAGACATAGTTGTAGGCCATCAGACCGCCGCAGTCGGTGTCGCCTTCCAGGGCCTTGTTGAAGAGTTTGCCGTAGAGTTCGTTCATATCGACGGGCACGCCCAGCAACTGCTGATACTCCTTGAAGAGGCCCACCCAGGCGTTGATGTCGCTGGTGCAGTTGTTGCAGTGCACCATAGCCACCAGTGAGCCGTCGGGCGTGGTCACCATGTCGATCATCTCGTAAGGCTTCGACAGCGGCTTCTCCAATACAATCATCGAGAAGGAAGAGGTGCCTGCGCTGACGTTACCCGTGCGCTGCTTCACAGCGTTGGTGGCCACCATGCCTGTGCCTGCGTCGCCTTCAGGAGGACAGACGGGGATGCCGGGCTTCAGGTGACCTGACACATCGAGTTTCTTGGCACCCTCGGGGGTCAGGAAACCGGCATTCTCGCCAGCGTTCAGGCTCTTGGGCAGGATGTCGAGTAATCTAAAGGGCAAACCTTTAGACACAAGGATCTTATCGAATTTCTCCACCATCGTGGCATCGTAGGTCTTCGTGGCGGGATCAACGGGAATCATGCCCGAGGCATCGCCCACGCCCAGCACGAACTGCCCCGTTACCTGCCAGTGCACATAACCGGCGAGGGTGGTCAGGTACTTGATGTCCGAGACGTGCTCGTTGTTGTCGAGGATGCACTGATAGAGGTGTGAGATGCTCCAGCGCAGGGGAATATTATAGTTGAACAGTTCCGAGAGTTCGGCGGCAGCCTTGCCCGTGTTGGTGTTGCGCCAGGTGCGGAAGGGCACGAGGATGTCCTGCTTCTCGTTAAAGGCCATATAGCCGTGCATCATGGCCGAGAAGCCGATGGCTGCCAGTGCCTCAATCTCGCAGTCGTACTGCTTCAGCACGTCCTTGCGCAGTTCGGCGTAGCAGTCCTGCAGGCCATACCATATAGCCTCGATGCTGTAGGTCCACAGGCCGTCAACGAGTTGGTTCTCCCACTCGTGCGAGCCTTGAGCAATAGGTTTGTTGTCCTGGTCGATGAGCACGGCCTTGATGCGTGTGGAACCGAATTCGATTCCCAGAATGGCTTTTCCAGCCTCGATGGTTTGTTTTGCGGTCATAATAATATAAATATGTTTAGATAATTTGCTGCAAAGATAATAAATAAAAACTAAATCGGGATAACTTTCGCTTACTTTTTTTCGCAAAGCGCATCATATTTCGTTATTTTGCACTGATATTGCCGTCGGAATGTATAATCATGTCTTCGTTGACCATGTATAAGAGTACGTCGGTCAGAACGTCATGGGGGATGTTAAGCGTACGCAACTGGGTCACAGGGTGGGGCAGACGGTCGGAGAGCAGGTTGAGAATGGCTTTAACGGCATCGTCCTTGTCTGCCTTGGCGGCCTGCTTGTCCTTCAGGCACACATCACATTGTCCGCAATCATGGGTACGTGTCTCACCGAAATAGCGCAGCAGCATCCGGCTGCGGCAAACGTGTTCGTCGGTGGCATATTCCAGCATCTTCTCTATCCTGTTGACATAGCGTGCCTTCAGGTCGTCGTAGACGGCAGGGGGAATCTGCAGGTGTTCGGAGGCTTCACGTCGCTGCAGATACCTGATATGAGGTATTAGTTTTGCAGGAATGAAATCCAGTATATGCTTCTGTCCCAGGGAGTAAAGAAGCAGATAGACCTGCGGACGGGTGAAGCCGCATTGCTGCGCCAGCAGCCCTTCGTCAATGTACTGGTATCCCTGAAACAGTCCGGTGTAGTTTCTCAGCAGTGCCACGATGACGGCATCCTCCTGCGGGTCGTTGCCATGCAGACGGTACAGGTCGTCACGCTCAATACGGAACATCACGCGGGCCTGGGCCTGCTCCTCTTCATGGTATTCAATATAGCCGGCACGCTGAAGGATGGTGAGTGCCGACAGCGTGGGTACGGGAAAACGCTTGTAGGTGCGGCAGAAACGCTCAACGGGAAACTCGAAGACGGCATGATAGCCGGAGCCTACGCCGACCTGATAGAAATAGGCCAGTTCGTCGTAGATCTGCCTGACATAGTCTTTGTCGGGGAAGGTGTCGGTGATGCGCCGGTGCAGTTTCACCTTGTCGCTGTCGTCGTAGAGCAGGATAGCGCTGGCCGGCTGGCCGTCGCGCCCGGCACGGCCGGCCTCCTGGAAGTATGCCTCGATGCTGTCGGGACAGTCGATATGCACGACGGTACGCACGTCGGGTTTGTCGATGCCCATGCCGAAAGCGTTGGTGGCCACGATGATACGCACCTCGTCGTACTGCCAGGCTTTCTGTCGCTGGTCTTTCACGGCATCGTCGAGACCGGCGTGGAAGAAGGTGGCGCTGATACCTGCCTTGGTCAGTATCTCTGCGTATTCACGGGTACGTTCACGGCTGCGAACATAGACGATGGCCGAGCCTGGCCTCTGCTGTAGGGTGTTGATGAGCAGTGCCGCCTTGTTGGATGTGCGTGTGACAATATATGCCAGGTTTTTGCGCTCAAACGACATGCGGAAGACGTTGAAACCTCCTCCTTCCTCCATTGTCCTTCCTCCTTGCTCCCTCGTCCTTGCTCCCTCATCCTTCCTCCTCAATTTCTCTTGGATGTCCTCCACCACCTCGGGTGTGGCCGTGGCAGTGAGTGCCAGCACGGGAGCCTCGGGCTTCACCTTGCGTATCTCGGCAATAGTCAGGTAGGAAGGCCGGAAGTCATAGCCCCACTGACTGATGCAGTGGGCCTCGTCCACGCAGATGAAGTTAACCTTGATATGCCTGAGTTTCTGGATGAAGAGTTCGGAGGCGAGTCTCTCCGGCGACACATAGAGCAGTTTGACGGCTCCAAAGACCGCGTTCTCCAGTGTCATCAGGATCTTGTCGTGACTCATGCCCGAATAGATGGCCGCTGCCTTGATACGTCGCTTGCGCAGGTTGTGCACCTGGTCTTTCATCAGTGCGATAAGTGGTGTGATGACGATGCACGTGCCTTCCATGGCCAGTGCCGGCACCTGAAACGTAATGCTCTTGCCGCCGCCCGTGGGCATCAGGCCCAGTGTGTCGTGTCCAGAGAGTATCGACTCGATGATTTCCCGCTGTATGCCCCGGAAATCATCGTAGCCCCAGTACTTCTTTAAAAGTGAAGAGTGAAGAGTGAAGCGTGAAGAATTTGCTGCCGCCGACCCCTCAGTGATAGGAGTGACGGAGGCATTATTTTGACTATCTGTGGCGGTAGCAAATTCTTCACTCTTCATTCTTCACTCTTCATTATAAGAAGGCTTGATGTCCTCTATTTGCAGTTGCACCTCGCTGCGCTTGTAGATGTTCTCTTCGATGGTGTAGACGATGTCGAACGAGCGCTTGGACTTGATATAGCGGGCAGACTGACTCTGACCGAAGGCGATGCCGTTCATCACGTTGCTGGAACGTGAGTCCACCAGTTCCAGTTTGATGTGCTCCTGCTGCTTGCCTACCACCTTCGAGGTGCCGTAGTCATAGACGCTGCGCGTGCAGAACAGCGGCTTGGGATTGTCGGGACCGTGGGGCGCAAACTTCTTCAGGTCGTTATGCATCTTCTTGGTGATGTCCTTGAAGTCTATCTCGGCCTCAATGTCGAGCGTCGCCTCTGTCTGTTCTATGTGGATATGCTCGCTGACATACTGTTGGAAGCGGCGGCGGAACTCAGGGATGTTTTCCACGCGCAGGGTGAGACCGACGGCATACGTATGTCCGCCGAAGTTCTCCAGCAGGTCGCGGCAACTCTTGATGGCATCATAGACATCGTAGCCGGCCACGCTGCGTGCCGAGCCGGTGGCCATGCCGTTGTTGCACGAGAGCACCACGGTGGGACGGAAATACATATCGGTCATGCGTGAAGCCACGATACCCACGACCCCTTTCTTCCAGCCTTCTCCATAGAGCACGATGGCGGGCTGGTGCTCCTGACTCTCCAGGCGTGCCACGATCTGGTTGGCTTCCTCGGTCATCTGCTTGTCGATGTCGCGCCGCTGGTCGTTGTACTCGTTGATATGCGTGGCTTCTGTCAGTGCGCGCTGGAAGTCTTTCTCCACCAGCAGGTCAACGGTCTCGATGCCGTTCTGCACACGCCCGCTGGCATTGATGCGTGGCCCTATCTTGAAGATGATGTCGCTCATGGTGATCTCACGTCCCGTCAGGCCGCAGATCTCGATGATGGATTTCAGGCCTACCGAGGGATTGGTGTTCAGTTGCTTCAGTCCGTGGAAGGCCAGGATGCGGTTCTCCCCCGTTACGGGCACGATGTCGGCGGCGATGCTCACGGCACAGAAGTCGAGCAGCGGTACCAGTTGTGAGAATGGGATGCCGTTGTTCTTGGCAAAGGCCTGCATGAACTTGAATCCTACGCCGCAGCCACAGAGGTGCTTGAAGGGATAGGTGGAGTCCACGCGCTTGGGGTTGAGGATGGCGACGGCATCGGGCAGGTCGTCGTCGGGCACATGATGGTCGCAGATAATAAAGTCGATGCCGAGGCTCTTGGCGTAGGCAATCTCCTTGATGGCCTTGATGCCGCAGTCGAGCACGATGATCAGTTTAACACCCGTCTCAGCGGCATAGTCCAGCCCTTTGCGGCTGATGCCGTAGCCCTCTTCGTAGCGGTCTGGGATATAATACTCGATGTTGGAGTAGAACTGTTGCAGGAACTTATAGACCAGTGCGACGGCGGTGCATCCGTCCACATCGTAGTCGCCGTAGATCATGATGCGCTCCTTGCGGCCCATGGCATCGTTCAGGCGATCAACCGCCACGTCCATGTCGTTCATCAGGAACGGGTCTATGAGTTCGCTGAGCATGGGACGGAAGAACCTCTTCGCGGCACTTTCGGTCTTGATGCCCCTGAGAATCAGCAGTTCGGCGAGCACGGGGCTCATGCCTATCTTCTCTGCCAGTTCGTTAGCCAGTTGCTTGCGCTCGGGTGTAGGTTGTTCGTAATTCCATTTAAAATTCATTATATCGTTTATTTTTATCTTCGCTTCACAGGTGCCAAAAGAGCCTATTACGGCAAAATAGCATACAAAGGTAGTAATAATAACGGAAAAGGAGCACCTCTTGGTATGTTTTTTTGCATGAGTCTTGTTTTTTTTAACGATTATTTAAAAAGGAAAGAGGGTGTGCCTATGTTGACACACCCTCTTTTGGGTTGATATGAGGAAGGAAATTACTCGCCCTTCTCCATCTGAGCCTTCAGATTGGCCAGAACGTCGAGGTCGCCCAGTGTGGTGCTGGCGGCAACGTTCTCAATCTTCGGAGCGTCGTCCTTCTTCTTGGGAGCAGCCGTCTTGCGGGCGGCACGCTTCTCCTCGCGCTGTGCATCCTCGAAGGTGCGGCTGTGGCTGAGGATGATGCGCTTGCTGTCCTTGTTGAACTCAATCACCTTGAACTCGAGTTCCTCGCCCTGCTGAGCCTGAGTGCCATCCTCCTTGACGAGGTGCTTAGGCGTAGCGAAGCCTTCCACGTTCTCCTCGAGAGATACCACGGCACCCTTCTCGAGCACTTCGGTAATTTTACCAGTGTGAACAGAGCCAACAGTGTACTTCTCTTCGAAGGCATCCCAGGGGTTGTCCTCCAACTGCTTATGACCGAGGGAGAGACGACGGTTCTCCTTGTCGATGTCGAGAACCACCACGTCGATGGGCTCGCCAACCTTCGTGAACTCTGAGGGGTGCTTCACCTTCTTCGTCCAACTCAGGTCGCTGATATGGATCAGACCATCGACACCCTCTTCCAACTCTACGAAAACGCCGAAGTTGGTGAAGTTGCGAACCTTGGCGGTGTGCTTGCTGCCAACAGGATATTTCACCTCGATAGCCTCCCAAGGATCCTCTCTCAACTGCTTGATGCCGAGAGACATCTTGCGCTCCTCGCGGTCGAGGGTCAGGATGACAGCCTCCACCTCGTCGCCAACCTTCAGGAACTCCTGAGCGCTGCGCAGGTGCTGGCTCCACGACATCTCGCTGACGTGGATCAGGCCCTCAACGCCGGGCTGCACCTCAACGAATGCGCCGTAGTCGGCGATGACAACCACCTTACCCTTGATGTGGTCGCCAACCTTGAGGTCGGCATCCAGGGCATCCCAGGGATGAGGAGTGAGTTGCTTCAGACCGAGAGCGATGCGCTTCTTCTCCTCATCGAAGTCGAGGATAACGACATTGATCTTCTGGTCGAGTTCGACCACCTTCTTCGGATCGTCAACACGGCCCCAAGACAGGTCGGTAATGTGAATCAGACCGTCTACACCGCCGAGGTCTACGAATACACCGTAGCTCGTAATGTTCTTGAC
>JAFSYY010000105.1 GCA_017455845.1 Prevotella sp.
ACCATATCGACGTAGCTCGTCAAGGTGGTGAGATTGCCCGCAATGCCCGTATGGAACTTGAAGCCAAGACAGGCAAATCCGTAGTTTCGCCATTAAACGCCAAAGATGGTCTTTTGCTGAATCAGAAGATTAACTACAATAAAGAGGGAAAAAGCGAACAATGACTACGACAGCAATATGTTTATTCGCTGCAATGTTGACAACCGGCCTTCTTACAGGAATAAAAAATTCTTGTAAACGGGGTTATATAATCTTCGACCGCATCGACATTCACTGCGAGATACAGGCCGTGCCCTTTGCCGAGTTGTCGAAGATGGAGCCGGGCGAGCCGTCGGCAGCCATTCGTGAGCGCGTCATAAAGGCCCGCCAAATACAGGAGGCTCGCTTCAAGGACTTCAAGGGTGTTCACTGCAACGCCCAGATGACCGAGCGCATGCTTCATCAATTCGCAGAACCCGACGAGCCCTCGATGGAGATGCTCCGCATGGCGATGGAGCGCCTCAAGTTCTCCGCCCGTGCCTACAGCCGTATATTAAAGGTTGCAAGAACCATCGCCGACTTGGAGGGAACGGAACGTGTGCTTTCGCACCACATAGCCGAAGCTATCGGATACCGTAATCTGGACCGAGGCGACTGGGCAGAAAGAGGAATTTAGAAAAACTGAAAGATTAATTATGATAGGAGTTGATTTTACAGGAAGGCTTGGCAACCAGATGTTTACCTACGCTTTTACGCGTGTACTTATGGAAAAATATGGCGAGAAAAGTTTTACCGCCAATTTCAAGCGATGTGGAAACCCGTTGGAAAACATGTGGGGTGACTCTCTCTGCCACTTCAACGTAATGCCATACAAATCTGTTAATTACGATTTGATACTTAAAAAGGGCACGTCCCTACAGCGTATTGCTTATATCATATACATGTTGTTGAACAAGTTGCCACTGATAGGGAACAACGACAATCTCATGTCATGCATAGAGTTTAGACTCAGGAAAAAGAATATATATTTCACAGGAGCAGCAGACGTTGCTTTTCAGGTTGAGATGAGTCGTGGACCAGTATTTATCCGCGGTTATTTCCAAGACAAGAGATTCTTTGACCACATTCGCCCTATTCTGACTCGTGAGTTCACACCAAAGCATTCTCCTCTTGAGCACAACAAGTTGCTGTATGAGGCTATTTCACAACCGAACAGCGTCTGTGTTAGTGTGCGAAGGGGGGACTACCTTAGTGCTACTTACAAAAAGGACTTCTATGTTTGTACGCCTAACTATTATGACAAGGCTATCCAAAGGATATGTCATAGAGTAGAAAAGCCTCTTTTCATTTTCTTTTCAGATGATATTCAGTGGGTACGTGAACACATGCACGTTGAAGGTTATCAATGTTTTTATGAGCGTGGCGACGATCCTGTATGGGAAAAAATGCGAATGATGTCAGGCTGTCATCATTTCATTATTTCTAACTCCACCTTCGCTTGGTGGGCTTCTTATCTTTCCGATAGAGAGGGTAAGATAATTATAGCCCCCTCTAGGTGGTTTGCAAATCCCAACTGGCACTCAAACCTGCCAGGTAAAGATGGTTTTACGTATATCAACAATACATAAAGATAATCAAAAGATATATTCTATAAGGTATGGAAGATAAAGGAAATATCATCATCTATCAGTCTGAGGACGGAAAGATTAGGCTGGATGTGAGGCTTGAAGACAAAACGGTATGGTTGACACAACAGCAGATGGCAGATCTCTACAGGTCTTCCCGCACCAACGTTGTTGAACATATCAAACACATTTACGAAGAAGGTGAGTTAGAGGAAGATGCAACTTGTCGGAAATTCCGACAGGTTCGACAAGAGGGTAATAGAGAAGTCGCACGTGAGATTCCGTATTATAACCTTGATATGATTATTTCTTTGGGGTATCGTGTTCGAACGATCACTGCTACCCGCTTCCGAAAATGGGCGACAGAGCGGTTGCATGAATATATCGTGAAAGGCTTTACACTCGACGATGAACGGCTGAAGAACCTTGGCGGTGGCAGCTACTGGAAAGAACTGCTTGACCGTATCCGCGATATTCGTTCTTCCGAGAAAGTGCTGTATCGGCAGGTGCTCGACCTCTATGCGACGGCTGTTGACTACGACCCACGCTCAGATACATCACGCTTGTTCTTCAAGATTGTGCAGAACAAGCTCCATTATGCTGCTCACAGGCATACGGCAGCGGAAGTCATTTATGAACGGGCTGATGCAGACAAGCCCTTTATGGGTTTAACCACATTTAGGGGCGAATTGCCTTGTCTGAATGATGCAAAGATAGCCAAGAACTACCTATCTGCTGATGAGTTGAAGATTCTGAACAACCTCGTTTCTGGATACTTCGACTTTGCAGAAATCCAGGCATTAAAGCACCGACCTATGTATATGGAAGACTATGTCCGTCAGCTTGACAATAACATTGTGTCTATAGGTGAAGAACTGCTGACCGATGGAGGCTCCGTTAGTCACGAAGAAGCAATGGAGAAAGCGGTGACAGAATATCGCAAGTACCAAGTGAAGACACTTTCTTCTGTTGAACAGGCTTATTTAGAAAGCATTAAAGGCATTGAAAAGAGTGCAAAACGTGGCAGAAAAAGGAATGAAAGTAGAAATTAACAAACGAAAAGCGGCCCCTAAAATCCCCGACCGCATCGACATTCACTGCGAGATACAGGCCGTACCCTTTGCGCAGCTATCGCAGATGGAGCCGGGCGAGCCGTCGGCAGCCATTCGTGAGCGCGTCATAAAGGCCCGCCAAATACAGGAGGCTCGCTTCAAGGACTTCAAGGGTGTTCACTGCAACGCCCAGATGACGGAGAGGATGCTCCATGAGTTTGCCGAGCCCGATGCTGAATCCTTGGACATGCTGCGTATGGCCATGGAGCGCCTGAAACTCTCTGCCCGTGCCTACAGCCGCATCCTCAAGGTGGCCCGCACCATTGCCGACCTTGAAGGCAGCGAACAGGTGCAGTCCATGCACATCGCCGAGGCCATCGGCTACCGTAACCTGGACCGCGGCGACTGGGCTGAAAGAGGGATATGATAGAGTGAAGAGTTGAGAGTGAAGAGTGAAGAGTGAAGAATAATAAAACACTGTTTAGTATGAATAGGAAAAAAGTTGTTTGGGTAGTAGTATTCACATTCCTTGCCGTTTGCAACGGGATGTTTGCTGCAGAATCGTTTGTCTCGTTTACGCCTCAGGAGGGTGCCTTGTCGTTGAAAGGTGCTACCATAGGCTACAGTGATGAGGAATACGAAGGTGTGAAGATAGCCGTCGAGAACCTTCGCGAGGACATGAAACGGGTGTTGGGAAAGGCACCCCTATTATCCCCCCTTGGCGGGGCGACGCCGACGATTCTCGTTGGCACTGTTGGCAAGAACAGGGACATCGACAAGATAGTGAACAATAAAACAGTAAACGGCAAAAACTTTGACCTGAAGGGAAAGCGCGAGAAGTATGTCATCATGGCTACAGGGCAGCAACTGGTTATTGCCGGCAGCGACAAGCGCGGCACCATCTACGGCATCTATGAACTGAGCCGCCAGTTGGGTGTGTCGCCCTGGTACTGGTGGGCCGACGCTCCTGTTACCTGTCACGACGACGCCTATATTGTCAAAGGCACCTATACCGACGGCGAGCCCGCCGTTGAGTTCCGGGGCATCTTCCTCAACGATGAGGCTCCCTGTCTGACCACGTGGGTGAACAACACCTTCGGCACTAAGTATGGCGGCCATGCGTTCTATGAGAAAGTGTTTGAACTGATTCTACGCCTGAAGGGAAACATGATGTGGCCTGCCATGTGGGAATGGGCGTTCTATGCCGATGATCCGGAGAATGGCAAGTTGGCCGACCGCATGGGCGTGATGATGGGCACGTCGCACCATGAGCCGATGGCCCGCAACCACCAGGAGTATGCCCGCCACCGCCGCGAGTGGGGGGCGTGGAACTATCAGACCAATCAGGCGAAACTGGACCAGTTTTTCCGTGAGGGCATAGAGCGCATAAAGGGCACGGAGGACATCGTCACCATAGGCATGCGCGGCGACGGAGATGCCGCTATGGGCGAGACGGCCGACACAGAACTGATGGAGCGCATCATCACCAACCAGCGCCGCATCATCAAGGAGGTGACTGGCAGGCCTGCCGAGAAGACCACCCAGGTGTGGGCATTATATAAAGAAGTGCAGGACTATTATGATGCCGGCCTACGGGTGCCCGACGATGTGCTGATACTCCTCAGCGACGACAACTGGGGTAATATCCGCCGTGTGCCGGTCACCGCGAAGGAGCGCAGCCGCAAGGGCGGGTGGGGCATCTACTATCATGTGGACTATGTCGGTGCACCCCGTAACTCGAAGTGGATCAACGTCACGCAGACGCAGCAGATGTTCGAGCAACTATCGCTGGCCTACGACCACGGCATACAGCGTCTGTGGATCCTCAACGTGGGCGATCTGAAGCCGATGGAATATCCCATTCAACTGTTCATGGACATGGCGTGGAACCCGAAAGAATACACCCTGGAGACCATTACCGGCCATACCCGCCGTTTCTTTGCCAGCAACCTCGGCGGGGAAACCGCCTGGCAGAATGTGATTAGCGATTCTGCCGCTGATGAGGCTGCCGATATATACAACCGCAACTGCCAGTATATGGCCCGCGTTACCCCTGAGATGCTTGATGCCAACACGTATAACCTGGAGACGGGCGAGTGGCGACAGGTGGCCGATGCCTACCAGCGCCTCGAACTGCGTGCCCTGCGACTGTATCAGGATATTCCTGTTGAGGCGCGTGACTTCTACCGCCAGACCATCCTCTTCCCCGTGCAGGCAATGGCCAACCTCTACGACATGTATTATGCGCAAGCCATGAACCAACACCTGGCCAAGGCCGGCAGTCCTGATGCCAACGAGTGGGCCGGACAGGTGGCACGGTGCTTCCGTCGCGACTCCCTGCTCTGCGCTGCCTACAACCACGATATTGCTGGCGGCAAATGGAACGGTATGATGATTCAGAAGCACATAGGCTACCGTTCATGGGACGATAATTTCCGGGCCGACCGCCTCCCTGAGACCACCCGCGTTGAGGGGGCCGGTGGCGGCTTCGTCTTCCAGCCCGGCAACGGCTATGTGTCGATAGAGGCCGAGCACTACTATCGTGCCGAGGCCGCCGAGGGCACCCAGTGGAGCGTCTATCCCTATTACGGACGCACACGCAGCGCCGTTGCCCTGACACCCTATACAAAGCCCGTTGGCAATGCCTCGCTGACCTACCGCTTTGCCCTGCCCGAAGGCACTAAGCAGGTCAAGGTGCACGTCATCGTGAAGTCAACACTCGATTTCCTGAACGTGGGCGGCCATGAGTGTAAGGTCAGCATTGACGGCGGTCGGCCAGAGACCATCAATTTCAACAAGACGCTTCTGGACCAGCAGCCTTATATGTATTCCGTCTTCTATCCCACGGTGGCTCGGCGCGTCATTGAGAAAGAGGTGGAACTCCCGATTGAGGAAGGGGGAAGGAGGAAGGGGGATGGAGTCCCTGCCGGCATCCATGAACTGACACTGTGTCCTCAACATCCTGGTATCGTCTTTGAAAAACTGGTCGTCGACTTTGGCGGCTACAAGCCCTCCTACCTGTTTATGGACGAGTCGGAGTATTCAAAGATGAAGACTGAAAACTAAACCGTTTGTGACTCTGATACCGGCAAAGCCGCGCAAAGATTATTGTCAGATCATCGAAAATAACTCGGCAGAGACATTTTTTTTAAGAATTATTTGCAGGAATGGGAAAAAAAGTGTACCTTTGCACCCGTTCAGTGGAATGAGAGACTCGAAAGAGCCTCTCATTTCTATTATAAACAACTGTTAGAATGATAACAAAAGAAGCATTAAGTACTTTAGTGGAAGAGTGGCTGCAAAGTCAGTCGGGCTACTTCCTGGTAGACATTGAGATGTGTGACGACGACCGTATCGTCATCGAGATCGACCATGCCGACGGCGTGTGGATTGAAGACTGTGCCGACCTCAGCCGCTTCCTTCAGGAGAAGGTGGGCGAGGCTCTCGGCGACTATGAACTGGAAGTGGGCAGCGCCGGCTTGGGACAGCCGTTCAAGGTGGCGCAGCAGTACCAGAACCACGTGGGCGACAACGTGGAGGTCGTTGATGGCGAAGGCCATAAGATGACAGGCATCCTGAAGGATGTCAACGGCCGTCAGTTTACCCTGACAACCCAGGAGAAACAAGTTCCAGAGGGCAAGAAACGCCCTGTGAAGGTGGATGTTGACAAGACCTACTCCATGGACGAGGTGAAATCGACGAAATATTTGATTAACTTCAAGTAAAATCGAAAATCAGCAAATCGAAAATCAGCAAATCGAAAATCAGCAAATCGAAAATCAGTAAATCGAAAATCAGTAAATCGAAAATACAAAAGATGGCAACAAAGAAAGAAGCAAAGGGTCCCAGCATGTTTGAGACCTTTCAGGAGTTCAAAGAGACAAAGAACATTGACCGCACCACGCTGGTAAGCGTTCTGGAAGAGAGTTTCCGCAACGTACTGGCCAAGATGTTCGGTTCTGACGAGAACTTCGACGTGATTGTAAACCCTGACAAGGGCGACTTTGAGATTCACCGCAACCGCGTGGTGGTAGAAGATGGCGAGGTGAAAGACGAGAACAAGGAAATCTCGCTGACCGATGCCCAGAAGATCGAGCCCGACTATGAGGTGGGCGAGGAAGTGAGCGAGGCCGTAGACTTCACCAAGTTCGGCCGCCGTGCCATCCTGAACCTCCGCCAGACCCTGGCCTCCAAGATTCTTGAACTGGATCATGATGCCCTCTATCAGAAGTATAAGGACAAGGTGGGGACCATTGTCAGTGGCGAGGTCTATCAGATGTGGAAGCGCGAGATACTGCTCATGGACGACGAGGGCAACGAACTGCACCTGCTGAAAGGCGACCAGATACCTTCCGACAACTACCATAAGGGCGAGACCGTACGTGCCATCGTGAAAGAGGTGCAGAACGAGAACAACAATCCCCGCATCATGCTCAGCCGCACCAGTCCCGACTTCCTGAAGCGCCTGCTCGAAGCCGAGGTGCCCGAGATTAACGATGGCCTGATAGCCATCCGCAAGGTGGCCCGCATGCCGGGCGAGCGTGCCAAGGTGGCCGTAGAGAGTTTCGACGACCGCATCGACCCTGTAGGTGCCTGCGTAGGCGTGAAGGGCAGCCGTGTGCATGGCATCGTCCGTGAACTCTGCAACGAGAATATCGACGTGATCAACTATACCAGCAACATGCAACTCTTCATCCAGCGTGCCCTGTCGCCAGCCAAGGTGAGCAGCATCACCCTCGACGAGGCCAACCGCAAGGCGGAGGTCTACCTGCAGCCCGAGGAGGTGAGCCTGGCCATTGGCAAGGGCGGTATGAACATCAAACTGGCATCCATGCTCACAGAGTACACCATCGATGTATTCCGTGTGGTGAACGAGGGCGAGACCGACGAAGACATCTATCTCGACGAGTTTGCCGACGAGGTGGACCAGTGGGTTATCGATGCCATCAAGGCTCTGGGCTACGACACCGCCAAGGAAGTGCTCAATGCTCCTCGCGAGATTCTCATTGAGAAGGCCGACCTGGAGGAAGAAACCGTCGACCACTTGCTCGAAGTTCTCAAGGCGGAGTTTGAGTAAAACAATGCATAATTCATAATGCATAATTCATAATTAGGCTGCGCCGAACTATGGGAGTGCATTAGGTGAAGAATCAAACAATTATGCATTATGCATTAATAATTATGAATTAAATTATATGGGAATAAGATTAAATAAAGTATTAACAGAACTGAACATAGGACTTCAAACGGCAGTTGATTTCCTGAAAAAGAAGACGAGCCTGGGAGAGATTCGCGACGATGTCACCACAAACACCAAGATCTCCGACGACCAATACGAGGCATTGGTGCATGAGTTCAATGGTGACAAAGCCGTGAAGACACAGGCCGACAAACTGTTTCCAAAGAAGAAGGAGAAGAAGCCCGAGAAAACGGTGCCTACCCAGGCCGAGGCACTGCTCCAGCAGTCGCGACAGCAGTTCAAACCCCTGGGTAAGATTGACCTCGACAGCATTGGCAAGCCAAAGCCTGCTGCCAAGGTGGAGCCTGCACAGGAGATTATTCAGGAGCCGGAGGTTACTGCCGAACCTCTGAAGCCAGTGAAGCCCGAAATGCCTGAACCACAACCCGCCGTTGTCGAAAAGCCTCAGCCAAAGATGGAAGCAGACGAGCCGGAGGTTGTGGAAAAGGCGCAAGACGTTGAAGAGGAGAAAACGGATGCCTTCTCAGAACAGCCTGAAGAGCCTGTTGTCGTTGAAGAAGACGCCACCACTCCCGATGGTTCACCATCGGGCACGCCCCCTCACCCTGCCACCACTCCCGATGGTTCACCATCGGGCACGCCCCCTCACCATGAGGGGCCGGAGATCTACACGCTGAAGAGCGAGGCCAAACTGGCGCCGAAGGTCAACGTGCTGGGTAAGATTGACCTCTCGACGCTGAACCAGAGCACCCGCCCGAAGAAGAAGACCAAGGAGGAGAAACGCAAGCAGCGTGAGGAGAAGGCCGCCCAGATGCACGGCGGTGCCAACGCCCAGAATGGTGAGAAGCGTAAGCGTGAGCGTATCCGCACTGGTAAGGTGGATATCGAGGAGGCTGCCAAGCAGCAGCAACAGCAGAACCAAGGCAACAAGAAGAACAAGAACAAGGGTGGCAACCAGAACTTCCAGGACAACCAGCAACAGGGCGGCAAGAACAACAAGAAGAACAAGAACCGCCAGATGATACGTCCGCTGGAGGCCAACGAGGAAGATGTGGCCCGTCAGGTCAAGGAGACCCTGGCCCGTCTGACCTCCAAGACCGCCCTGAACAAAAAAGGTGCCAAGTATCGTAAGGAGAAGCGTGATGCCGTCCAGGAGCGCATGAGCGAGGAGATGGCAGCCGAGGCAGCACAGAGCAAGGTACTGAAGTTGACCGAGTTTGTCACCGTCAGTGAACTGGCTACGATGATGAACGTACCCGTGGTCAAGGTCATCGGCACCTGTATGGCTGTCGGCATCATGGTGAGTATCAACCAGCGCCTCAATGCCGAGACTATCAACCTGGTGGCCGAGGAGTTCGGCTTCACCACAGAGTATGTCAGTGCTGAAGTTCAAGAGGCTATCACTGAGGAGGTTGACGACGAGAACGACCTGCTCACCCGCGCACCCATCGTCACCGTGATGGGTCACGTAGACCACGGTAAGACCTCGCTGCTCGACCATATCCGCAACACCAACGTGATTGCCGGTGAGGCCGGTGGTATCACCCAGCACATCGGTGCCTATAACGTGAAACTGAAGGACGGCCGACGCATCACCTTCCTTGACACCCCTGGCCACGAGGCCTTTACGGCTATGCGTGCCCGTGGTGCACAGGTCACCGATATCGCCATCATCATCGTCGCTGCCGACGACTCGGTGATGCCTACCACGAAGGAGGCTATCGCCCATGCCCAGGCTGCCAATGTGCCGATGGTGTTTGCCATCAACAAGATTGACAAGCCGGGTGCCAATCCCGATAAGATCCGTGAGGACCTGGCCAATATGAACCTGCTCGTCGAGGAGTGGGGCGGAAAGTACCAGTGTCAGGAGATCAGTGCCAAGAAGGGCATTGGCGTTGACGAACTGCTGGAGAAGGTGCTCCTCGAGGCCGAGATGCTCGACCTGAAGGCCAATCCTAACCGCAAGGCTACGGGTAGCATCATCGAGTCGTCGCTCGACAAGGGCCGCGGCTATGTGTCAACGGTGCTCGTCTCTAACGGTACGCTGAAGGTTGGCGACGTAGTCATCGCAGGTACTGCCTGGGGCAAGGTGAAGGCTATGTTCAACGAGCGCAACCAGCGCATCGACAGCGCCGGTCCTGCCGAGCCCGCCATCATCCTGGGCTTGAACGGCGCACCTACCGCCGGCGACTCTTTCCACGTGATGGAGAGCGAACAGGAGGCACGCGACATTGCCAACAAGCGCACGCAGTTGCAGCGTGAGCAGTCATTGCGCACCACGAAGACCGTGGGTCTCGACGAGATCTCTCACCGTATCGCACTGGGCGAGTTCCACGAACTCAATATCATTGTCAAGGGCGACACCGATGGCTCTATCGAGGCCCTCTCCGATTCGTTCATCAAACTCAGCACCGAGAAGGTACAGGTCAATGTCATCAACAAGGCCGTGGGCCAGATCTCGGAGAACGACGTCATGCTGGCCAGTGCCTCCAATGCCATTATCGTAGGCTTCCAGGTGCGTCCCTCCGGCGAGGCTCGCCGTCTGGCAGAGCGCGAGGGTGTGGAGATCAACACCTACTCAATCATCTACGATGCCATCGACGAGGTGAAGAGCACCATGCAGGGCATGCTCGACAAGGTGAAGAAGGAGATTGTGAGCGGTATGATTGAGGTGAAGCAGGTGTTCAAGATCTCGAAGGTGGGCACCGTGGCCGGTGGCCTGGTCATCGAAGGCAAGGTTCACAACAAGGACAAGGCTCGCGTCATCCGCGACGGTATCGTGGTTCACACCGCCAACATCGATGCCCTGAAGCGCTACAAGGACGATGCCAAGGAAGTGGCCACAGGTTTGGAGTGCGGTATCTCGCTAGTCAACTTCAATGACATCCAGGTGGGTGACATGATTGAGACCTTCACCGAGATTGAGGTGGAACAGAAACTGTGATTTTATTAAGACCACGAATTACGCTAATTAAACGAATTATTTCGTAGGGCAATTCGTGAAATTCGTGTAATTCGTGGTCAAAAATATATGGAGAATAATCGTAGTAATCAATTTGTCCGTCAGGTGGCCGAGCAGAAATATGAGTTCGGTTTCACTACGGACGTACATACAGAAATCATTGAGAAAGGGCTGAACGAGGATGTCGTTCGGCTCATCTCTGCTAAGAAGGAGGAGCCTGAGTGGATGCTCGAGTTCCGCCTGAAGGCGTTCCGCTACTGGAAAGAGCAGACAGAGCCTACATGGGGTCACGTCCACGTCCCGGAGATCGACTATCAGGCCATCTCCTACTATGCCGACCCGACAGCGAAAAAAGCCGCCGTTCCCGACGGTTCTCCGTCGGGTATCGACCCCGAGTTGGAAAAAACCTTCGACAAACTGGGCATCCCCTTGGAAGAGCGCCTGGCCTTGAGTGGCAATACCGCCGTCGATGCCATCATGGACTCTGTGAGTGTGAAGACTACCTTCAAGGAGAAACTCCGTGAAAAAGGCGTTATCTTCTGCTCTATCGGCGAGGCCATCAAGGAGCACGGCGACCTGGTGCGTCAGTATCTGGGTACCGTCGTGCCCTATAAGGACAATTTCTTTGCCGCTCTCAACTCGGCTGTCTTTTCCGACGGCTCGTTTGTCTATATCCCCAAGGGCGTGCGCTGCCCTATGGAACTGAGCAGTTACTTCCGTATCAATGCCCGCAATACAGGCCAGTTTGAGCGCACACTCATCATTGCCGACGATGACGCCTACGTCAGTTACCTCGAAGGATGCACGGCTCCTATGCGTGACGAGAACCAGTTGCATGCCGCCATCGTCGAGATTATCGTGATGGATAGGGCGGAGGTGAAATACTCAACGGTGCAGAACTGGTACCCAGGCGATGAGAACGGCAAGGGAGGCGTGCTCAACCTGGTGACCAAGCGTGGCGACCTGCGCGGCGTGGACAGCAAACTATCGTGGACGCAAGTCGAGACAGGCTCGGCCATCACCTGGAAATATCCCTCATGTATATTAAGAGGTGACAACTCTCAGGCAGAGTTCTACAGTGTGGCTGTGACCAACAACTATCAGGAGGCCGACACAGGCACGAAGATGATCCATCTGGGCAAGAACACCAAATCGACCATCATTTCAAAGGGTATCTCTGCCGGCCACTCCCAAAACTCCTATCGCGGTCTGGTGCGTGCCGCTGCCACGGCCGACAACGCCCGTAACTACTCCTCCTGCGATTCGCTGCTCCTGGGCTCAGATTGCGGTGCCCACACCTTCCCCTATATGGATGTGCACAACGACAGCGCCATCTTCGAGCATGAGGCCACGACTTCTAAGATTTCCGAGGACCAACTCTTCTACTGCAACCAGCGCGGCATACCCACTGAGCAGGCCGTAGGCCTCATCGTCAACGGCTATGCGAAGGAGGTTTTGCAGAAACTTCCCATGGAGTTTGCCGTTGAAGCCCAGAAACTGCTATCTGTCTCCCTTGAGGGCACAGTAGGATAAGATGATGTCAACCGCACAACGATTATCCCTGCTCTGTACGATGCTCGTGCTGCCATTGTCGGCGTAACCCTGATTCGCAGACGGCGCAGTGTACAAGTTAACACTGCTGAGTCTATTCCTGTCATTACTGACATGTCTGATTCCAACAAGGAACTGATGCAGCGCATCCGCGAACTGATGGAGCAGCAACAGCCCTATTTGGACAGCAAACTGAAACTGACCGATGTGGCCACCATGCTCTCCACCAACCGCAACGCCATCTCCAGTTGCATCAACAGCCAGCAAGGCTGCTCGTTCTCACAGTTTGTCAACGAGTACCGTGTGGCATACGCCCAGGAACTGATGCGTCGACTGCCCGATATGAAGATTGTAGAGGTGTGGATGCAGTCGGGCTTCTCCACAGAGACGTCTTTCTTCCGTTCTTTCAAGGCTGTCACGGGCATGACACCCAGCGAGTGGAAAAGTGCAACAACGGACTGAGGAAAGAGGATTTCTTGCATGATGAATTTGGCCGGCTCAATTTTTTTATGTACTTTTGCAGCCTGAAACCCTTACTGCATCATCAACATAAAAAACAACAATATGAAAGCAATACAAATTTCACACAGTCAAGAACTGAACATTATTGAAATAGAAAAGCCCCAGACTCCGGGCCGGGGCGAGATATTGCTGAAGTTACACTATGTGGGCTTCTGCGGCAGCGACATCAACACGTTTATGGGGCGCAACAGCATGGCTCTGAACCCCGTGATACCAGGTCATGAGGTGGGAGCCACCATCGAGGCCGTGGGCGACGGCGTGCCAGAGGGTCTGCTGCCTGGCATGGTGGTGACCTGCAACCCCTACACAAACTGCGGCAAGTGTGCCTCGTGCCGCAACCAGCGCGTGAACGCCTGCCAGCATAACGAGACGCTCGGCGTGCAGCGCCATGGGGCCATGATGGAATATATCGTGCTGCCGTGGGAGAAGGTGATCCCTGCCGGACTGCTCACGCCGAAGGTGTGTGCACTGGTAGAGCCTATGAGCGTGGGCTTCCATGCCGTCAGCCGTGCCCAGGTGACAGATACCGACGTGGTGATGGTGATAGGATGTGGCATGGTGGGCATGGGTGCCGTGGTGCGCTCGGTGATGCGTGGTGCCACGGTGGTGGCAGCCGACATCGACGACGACAAACTGGCACTGGCCAGACAGATGGGTGCGTCCTACACCGTGAACACCCGCACCGACGATGTGCACCAACGACTGCTGGAGATGACCAGCGGCTTCGGGCCCGACGTGGTTATTGAGGCCGTAGGCAGCACACCCACCTACCAGATGGCGGTCGACGAGGTGGCGTTCACCGGACGCGTGGTATGCATAGGCTATGCGAAGGCAGAGGTGTCGTTCCAGACGAAATACTTCGTGCAGAAGGAACTCGACATACGTGGCTCGCGCAATGCGCAGCCATCAGACTTCCGTGCCGTCATCCACTATCTGGAGCGTCAGCAGGATACTGACAAGAAAGAAGCCTTAGACCGACTCATTACAAAGGTGATTAAACCGGAGGAGGCTCTCGACACGATGCGTTGGTGGAGTGAGAATCCGGGCAAGGTGTTCCGTATACTGGTAGAGTTTAGTGCATAATTCACTCTTCACTCTCCTTCCACATTTTGTAGGGATTCCTACGCAGATGGGAGTTGTAGTAGCGACGGTCGCCCGTCACCTCACGGCCTATGAAGTCGGGCTTCTCGTAGGGTTCGTCGGGCGACGACAGTTCCACCTCGGCCATCACCAGCCCTTCGTTGTCGCCATAGAACTCGTCGACCTCGAAGGTATGCGGGCCGCTGCTCACCAGGTAGCGTGTCTTGTCGATGACGCCAGGCTCGCAGAGACGGAACAGTTGCTCGGCCTCCTGCAGCGTGATCTCTTTCTCAAACTCATAACGGCTCAGGCCGCCGTCGAGCGACGGACCCTTGATGGTCAGGAAGCCCTGGTTGTCACGTATGCGCACACGCACCGTCCGTCCGTTGCCACTGCTGATATAGCCCTGACGGATGCGGTAACTCTTGTGTGCGCGACGTTTGAAGTCATCGCCGCGCACCAAGAATTTCCGCTCTATCTCCATTCCGCTCATGGGTTAGGCGAAATTGTAGATAGAATAAGCACAGAAGGCTACTGCCAGGAGAACCAGGATTCCGAAAATCCAGTTTACCACTTTACGTCCTTCCTGTTCCTGCTTCTTCTCATAAGCCACCTGCTTTGCATTCAAGTGTTTCTTCTCTTTCTTTGCCATAATGATTTGAATTAATTAGTAATTAGGAATGAGTAATTAGTAATTATGGTTAGTTTTCTTACCTGTTACAAATCCCTCTTACCGTTTTTGTTATACTTAAATATTATATAAAACTTCTAATAACACTTGTCCCCTTTCATCGCAACAAGTAACCATAATTACTCATTACTAATTACTCATTACTCATTCTCCACCGGGAACTCCATCAGATAGGCCTTGATGAAGCCATCCAGTTTGCCGTTCATCACGCTGTCTACGTCGCGGGTCTCGTAGTTGGTACGATGGTCTTTTACGCGCTTGTCGTCGAAGACGTAGGAGCGGATCTGGCTGCCCCACTCTATCTTCTTCTTCCCTGCCTCAATCTTGGCCTGTGCCTCCAGGCGTTTCTTCATGGCGCGGTCGTAGAGTTGTGAGCGCAGCAGAGCCATGGCCCGTTCCTTGTTCTTGGGCTGGTCGCGGGTCTCGGTGTTCTCGATGAGGATTTCCTCTTCCTCACCCGTGTCGGGGTCGGTGTACCAGTAGCGCAGACGCACGCCCGACTCCACCTTGTTCACGTTCTGGCCACCGGCGCCGCTGCTTCGGAACGTGTCCCACGACAGTTTGGCGGGGTCCACATACACCTCAATGGTGTCATCGACCAGCGGGCTGACGAATACGGAGGCAAAGGAGGTCATACGCTTGCCCTGAGCGTTGAAGGGACTGACGCGCACCAGACGGTGCACCCCGTTCTCGCTCTTCAGGAAGCCGTAGGCATACTCGCCACCCTCCACCTGCATGGTCACGCTCTTGATGCCGGCCTCGTCGCCGTCGAGCAGACTGCTGATAGTCACCTTGTAGCCGTGGGCCTCTGCCCAGCGCATATACATACGCATGAGCATGCTGGCCCAGTCCTGTGCCTCGGTGCCGCCGGCACCTGAGTTGATCTTCAGCACGCAGTCCATCGGGTCTTCCTTCTGCTGCAGCATGTTCATCAGTTCGAGTGTTTCGATAGCCTCGATGGCCTTCTGGTAGTCGTCGTCGACCTCCTCCTCGGTGACCATCTCTTCCTTATAGAAGTCGAAGGCCAGTTGCAGTTCGTCGGCCTTGGTGCGCACGTCGTTATAGCCGTCAATCCATTTCTTGATGGCTTTCACCTTCTTCATCTGCTCCTCCGCCCGTTTGGGGTCATCCCAGAAGTCGGGAGCCTGTGTGCGCAGGTCCTCTTCCTCCCACTCCATCTGTTTCTGGCCTATCTTTAAATAAATATATAACTTCTCTGCTCTGTCGAGCACATCCTTTAGTTGATCTTGGGTAATCATATTTTTAATGAGTAATGAGTAATGAGTAATGAGTAATTATGATTAGTTATCGCATACCTATTACTATACTGTCTTCTTTACTGTTCCTGTTATACTTGTTAATATTTTTATTATCTCTTCATTATCAGAGTTGATGGAGTTATATTCCTTGTCGGTCAGGTTTCCACCTGAATGAAGTCGTCCTAACCAATATTTTGTTTCATTTGCCTCTTTGAGTGCGATAGTGAGTTTTGTAAGAAAATCAGCACGGCTCTGGGCATATTGGCTTTCAGCAGTATTTGCACCTATACTTGTACCACTACGATATATCTGCCTTAGCATATCTCTATCACCAGTTTTCTTTTTAGACAAGTACTTGCACATCTTCAAAATCCTATCAGCAAAAACCTCAGTCTTTTTCACTATAATATTCTCGCGTCTTTCCATCACACAAGTCTAATCATAATTACTAATTACTCATTACTAATTACTCATTAAACTATTCAGCATACATCGCATCAATCTCCTTCTTGTAGTTTTCGTTGAGCACGCGGCGCTTGATCTTGAGTGTGTTGGTCAACTCGCCGCGCTCCATGGAGAAGGCGTGAGGCAGGAGTGTGAAGCGCTTCACCTGCTCGTAGTGGGCCAACTGCTGTTGCAGGGTGTCTATGCGGTCGGCTATCATGCGAACGATGCGCTTGTCGGCACACAGTTCCTCGCGGTTGTTGAAGGCGATGTCGTGCGTGCGGGCATACTCTTCCAGCAGTTTGTACTCAGGCACGATAAGCGCGGAGACGAACTTGCGCTGGTCGGCAATGATGGCTATCTGGTCCACATACTTATCCACCAGCAGTTTCGACTCAATCATCTGCGGCGCGATATACTTGCCGTTGGAGGTCTTGAAGAGATCCTTGATACGGTCTTTCAAAAACAGTTCGCCACCCTTGATATAGCCGGAGTCGCCCGTCTTGAAGTAGCCGTCCTCGGTGAACGACTGCCGTGTGATGTCGTCGCGGTTATAGTAGCCGCGGGTAATGGTCGGGCCTTTCAGCAGCACCTCGCCCTCCTCGCTGATCTTCAGGTCGAGGCCCTGGATGGGATGGCCTACGCTACCCACCTGGAACGGCTTGCCCAGATGGTCGCAGGTGACGGTGGCCAGCGACTCAGTGAGCCCGTAGCCCACCACCATGTTCAGCCCAATGCTATGGGCAAACTCTTCTACATGGGCCGAGACGGTGGCACCCGCCGTGGGGAAGAAATGGGCGTTCTCCAAGCCCAGTTCCTTACGCACCAGCGAGAAGATGGTCTTGTTGAGCAGTTCGTACTCCAAGTGGAGGGCCATCGACGGCTGCTTGCCTGCCGCCAGGTATTCGATGTTATGCTTGCGGCCTATCTCCAAAGCATGTCTGAAAAGGGTGCGCTGCACGGCACCGCTGGTCTCGATCTTCTCCTGCACACCCTGGTACACCTTTTCCCAGAAGCGGGGCACGCTCGACATACACGTGGGATGCTGCTCGCGCATGCTCTTCTGCACCTCCTGCGGATAGGTGTTTACTATCAGACGGGCACCCACGGTGATGCAGAGCAAGGCCCAGCCACGCTCGAAGATATGCGTGAAGGGCAGGAAATTCATGATGCGGTCGTTCTCGTCCACCGGCACATCCTTATGGTTGGCCTCCATGGCCGCATGATACTGACCCATGCTGAGGATCACACCCTTCGAATCGCCCGTAGTGCCGCTGGTGTAAAGGATATTGGCAATATCATCCATGGTGGCTTCCCGCTGGCGCTGCTCCACCTCGGCCTTATGGCTGAGACCCTCGCCCTGTTTCAGGAAGTCGCTGAACGACATCACCGTGGCATCATCCTCGGGCAGTTTGACGGCAGGGTCGTAGACGATGATGCGCTCCAGCGACCGGCAGGTGGGAAACACGCGCCGCGCCTTCTCATACTGCTCCTGCTCGCCTACGAAGAGGAAGCGTATCTGCGCATCGTTGACCATGAACTGTATCTGCTGCTCGCTGCTGGTGGCATAAAACGGGATGGTGACAGCCCGTATGCCCCAGGCACCGAAGTCGGTAAACAGATACTGCACCGAGTTCTGCGAGAAGATACCCACGTTTTCCTGCACGCCGATGCCCATGGCAAGCATGGCGTCGGACACCTGACTGGCGATGCCTGCAAACTGATTCCACGAGCACGACTTCCACTGCTGTCCGCCGTAATTCTTGTAGATGAGTGCCTCGCGGTCGCCATAATGTGCGGCCACATCATGCACCAATCTGGAGAGATGGCTGTTGATCTGCATAATACCCCGTTTTAATTGACGTTGCAAAATTACGCAAAATAGACCAAACGGCCAAATCTTTCACAAGAATTTTAAGTGGTCAAGGCCACAGTTGACGACAAGAAAGTGATTTTGGACTTTCAGCAGATGCCACTTTGGGTACGGAGGTGCGAGGAAAGAAAATTGTTTTTATTTGTTTTTTTGGTTTTTATTTGTTTTTGATAAGACGCGTAGCGTTCCAGATACTAAAAAGGAGGGCAATTGCCCTCCTTTTTCTTTGGTTCTAATTATGTTTTCGCACAAGAGCCATGATGGTTTTGATTGCACAAGAACCATGATGGTTTTTTTGCACAAGAGCCATGATGGTTTAGTTGTATTTCAGGATTTGTCCTGGGCGCAGTTTCACGCTCTTCTTGATGCGGTTCAGACTACACAGAGCCGCGACGGAGGTGTGATGCTTGCGGGCGATGGCCGAGAGGGTCTCACCCTTCTTCACCTTGTGATAGCGCACATTGCCGCTGGCCTGCTGTTTGTTCTTGCTGCCAGGCACCTCGGCGTAGTTCAGACCGTCGCCGCCGCGATACACACCACCGGTGCCACGCAGACGGGTGGCCTGTGCCGACTCACGGTTGTAGGTAGAGCGGCGGAACACCCACTCATCGCCCACCACGTCCTGGTTCTTGAAGTCGAACATCAGGGCAGGGTTCAGGGCCACGCCGCAGAGGCGCGTCTCGAAGTGCAGATGCGAGCCCGTGCTTCGCCCGGTGTTGCCACCCAGACCGATGGGGTCGCCGGCACGTACCTCCTGGTTCTCGCTCACCAGTTGCTTCGACATGTGGGCGTAGGTGGTCTCCAGACCGTTGGGGTGACGTATGATGACGTATTTGCCGTAGCCACGGCCTTCATAGCGCACCACGCGCACCTTGCCGTCGAAGGCGGCGCGGATGGTATCGCCTATATACACCTTCACATCGAGTCCCTTATGCTGTCGGCGCCAACGTGCGCCGAAGTTCGACGTCACCACGCGGTTGGTGGTGGGCATGCAGAAGCCGCGCAGGTTGATGCGGAACGAGTCGGGTAGTGCCGTGGGCTGGCTTGCAAACATGGCATCCCAGTCTTCATAGAGTTCAGATGCGGGCGATTCCCATACTTCGTTCGTCAGTATTTGTTGCATCATCAGTGAGTCTACTGCCTTCATCTTACGGTCGATGGGAGCCTGGTTAGCCAACAGATCCTGACCGGCAGCGGGTATCACTGCCAATGAAGCAATAGTCATGAGTGCAAATTTCTTTATATTTTTGATAGTCATAAGCATCGGTTAGTCAATAAATCGTTGCAAAGTTAATAAAAATATGTGGATTTCGGCTTATAAAACCCGAATTATTTGTGTACTTTTAACATTATTACTACGAAATGGCCGCCCAATTAACATTTGTCTTTCGTAATTCGCGCAGCCGGTTCCATAGCATCTGGTATTTCTGCGACTGGCACAGCGGGTCGTCGTCGATGATTTTCTGCGCCTCGTCGCGGGCCATCTGCACCAGTTGACCGTCGCGGGCAATGTCGGCAATCTTCAGGTCGAAGGCCATGCCGCTCTGCTGCGTGCCCTCCAGGTCGCCGGGGCCTCGCAGTTTAAGGTCGGCCTCGGCAATGCGGAAGCCGTCGTTGGTCTCGCACATGATGTCGATGCGCTTGCGGGTGTCCTCGCTGAGTTTATAGGGTGTGACGAGGATGCAGTACGACTGGTCGGCGCCGCGCCCTACCCTACCCCTTAGTTGGTGCAGTTGCGACAGGCCGAAGCGCTGGGCATCGATGATGACCATGACCGAGGCGTTGGGCACGTTGACACCCACCTCGATGACGGTGGTGGCCACGAGGATCTGCGTCTGGCCGCAGACAAACATCTGCATCTCCTCCTCCTTGTCCTTGGGTTTCATCTTGCCGTGGACCTTGCTCAGACGAAACTCGGGGAAGGCCTGGCACAGCACCTCGAAGCCCTGCTCCAGGTTCTTCAGGTCTATCTTCTCGCTTTCCTCTATCAGGGGGAAGACGATATACACCTGGCGGCCCTCGTGTATCTGTCGGCGGATGCCGTCGTAGAGCGTGGTCATGCGCGAGTCGAAGACATGGGTGGTGCGTATGGGCTTGCGGCCTGGCGGCAGTTCGTCGATGACGCTTACGTCGAGGTCGCCATAGAGCGTCATGGCCAGCGTGCGGGGTATGGGTGTGGCCGTCATCACGAGCACGTGGGGCGGGTTGTCGCTCTTGCGCCACAGTTTGGCACGCTGTGCCACGCCGAAGCGGTGCTGCTCGTCGACCACCGCCATGCCCAGCCGCGCAAACTGCACCGTGTCCTCGATGACGGCGTGCGTGCCCACCAGTATCTGCACGCTGCCGTCCAGCAGGCCGTCGAGGATGTCCTGCCGCCGCTTGCCTTTCACGATGCCGGTAAGCAGTTCCACGCGTATAGGCAGACCTTGCAGAAACTCCATGATGGTGGTCAGGTGCTGCTCGGCCAGGATCTCCGTGGGTGCCATGATGCAGGCCTGGTAGCCGTTGTCCAGTGCTATGAGCATGGCCATGAGTGCCACCAGCGTCTTGCCGCTGCCCACGTCGCCCTGCAGCAGTCGGTTCATCTGCCGGCCGGAGCACATGTCCTTGCGTATCTCGTGCATCACACGCTTCTGTGCGCCCGTCAACGGGAAGGGCAGGTTCTGCTGGTAGAAGTCGTTGAACAGGGGACCTATGCGGTTGAACACATAGCCTCGGTATTTGCGACGCTGGTCGCTGGCATAGCGCAGGATGTTGAGTTGCACGAAGAAGAGTTCCTCGAACTTCATCCTCACGCGAGCCCTCTCCAGGTCTTTCACATCATTGGGATAGTGGAGCGTGCGCAGGGCCTCGTCGCGGCCCATGAGGTGCAGCGGTCCGGCAATGAAGTCAGGGATGGTCTCGGGCAGCGGCTCCTTGAGTTTCTCTACGAGCGTGCGGGTGAGTTTCTCCATGGCCTTGCTGCTCAGCCCGAACTTCTTCATCTTCTCCGTGGTGCTGTAGTAGGGTTGCATCTTGGACTGAAGATTGAGGGTTGAATCTTCAATCTTCTCCATTTCCGGATGCTGCACCTGCATACGGTTGTTGAACACCGACGGCCGTCCGAACACCAGGTAGTCGGTGCCAATCTTATAGTTCTGCTTGGCATACTTGCCGCCGTTGAACCACACCAGGTCCATGATGCCGGTGCCGTCGCTGAAATGGGCCACCACACGCTCGCGGCGCGGCCCCATCTCGAAGGTCTCGAAACTCAGGATGCGCCCCACCACCTGTACAAAAGGCATGTCGCCCGTCAGGTCGCGGATGCTGTAGACCTTCGAGCGGTCCACATACTTATAGGGGTAATACTCCAACAGGTCGCCGTATGTCTCTATGCCCAGTTCCTGACTGAGCAGTTTCTTGCGGTTGGGGCCTACGCCCGGCAAGTACATGATGTCCTGTTGGAGCAGTTCGGAGTTCATCGTTGGCAGAGGTGCTGGGCGATGGCCATGTCGAAGGGTGTGGTGATCTTGATGTTCTCGCGGTTGCCGTCGACGATGGCCACCGCGTGGCCGTAGGCCTCGACCACGGAGGCGTCGTCGGTGAAAGCCTCGGTGTAGGGCTGCCGGTTGGCGGCCTTGAGCAACTGGATGTCGAAGGTCTGTGGTGTCTGCACCAGACAGTAGTCGCTACGCAGCACATTCTTCTGTGAGGGGATGTGCCGCAGTGTCTCTACGACAGGCGTCACGGGGATAACCGCGTGCTTGGTGCGGGCCTGCTCAAAACACCTGGCAATGACCTCGACGCTGACGAAGGGCCGCACGCCGTCGTGCACGCCTACCACGCCGCTGGCATCGTCGGGGATGAGTGCGAGGCCGTTCTGCACGGAGTGGAAGCGGGTCTTGCCGCCGTCGGCCAGCATATAGTCAATGTTAAACTGATGCTGGCGGCACAGGCTCTTCCAATAGTCCTGCTGGGCCTTAGGCAACACCAGGATAATCTGCAGGTGGGGCGAATACTCCCTGAAGCGCATCAGCGTGCGCATCAGCACGGGTATGCCGCAGATGGGCAGAAACTGCTTGGGCACCTCGCCACCCATGCGCAGGCCCTTGCCGCCTGCTACGATAATTACATAATCCATCATCTAGTTGTTTACTATTCACACCTTAACTGAGTCCACTTGAAAATAGTCCACTACCGCCAGCGGGCAAGCCGCATGGCACTCCCCTCCCTTCCGCTCGACCGCTTGCGGGCGCTTGCTACCAGCGGGACGCAAGAAGGGGAGGGGTAGGCCATGCGGCGTGATTCGCGGCGACCTCTGGCGGTAGCCGCTTGCAGTAGGAATCGAATAATACAGATTAGCATCCGGTATCGGCCGATTACTGTTGCATCAGGTGCTTGAACCGCATGCCCTCTGCTATCTGGTCAGACACCGTTTCGTCTGCCAGTTGCGCCAGCAGTTCGTAGGCGAAGGGGAAGGCGGCGGCAGGACCCTCACCCGTGGTGATGTTGCCGTCGACGGTGACCAGTGCGCCGGTATAGCGGGCACCCTGGCCCAGCATCCGCTCGAAGCCCGGGTAGCACGTGGCATTGCGGCCGTCGAGGAGCCCCATCTGTCCGAGCACCACGGCGGGGGCGGCACAGATGGCGGCAATGCGCCTGTTGGCGGCAGCCTGCTCCTTCAGTGCCTGGCGCACCACACTATTATTATACAGGTTCGAGGCTCCCGGCATGCCACCCGGCAGCAGCAGCAGGTCGGCATCGCTGAAGTCGCAGTCGCCGGCCAGCACGTCGGCCACCATCTGCACGCCATGTGCCGATTCCACCACTTGTGAGTCGTCCGCGACGCTCACCGTCACAACTTCCACGCCGCCGCGACGCAGCACGTCGACCGGTATCAACGCCTCCACATCTTCGAAACCGTCAGCGAGAAAAACATATACTTTTGCCATAGTCGTTGAAAAATTATTATTCGCAATTTTAGTAGTTAAAGTAGGGTTACTTATTCTCTTTTGCGGGCTCGATAGCCTTCCAGATGCCGGCGGCACAGGCGGCACCGACGAAAGGACCTACGATGAAGATCCACAACTGGCTGAGGGCATCGCCACCGGCAAAGACAGCAGGAGCCAGCGAGCGGGCGGGGTTCACCGACGTGCCCGTATAGCGGATGCACACCAGGTGTACGAGCACGAGCGACAGGCCGATGGCCAGGCCGGCGAAGTTGTTGGTGGCACCGTTGGTCTTCGACGTGGCACCGAGCACCACGAGCACAAAGACGCAGGTGAAGATGATCTCTGCCAGCAGGCCACCCATGGGCAGCACGCCCTGCTGCAGCGTGTTGGCACCCGTGCCGGTTAGCCCGGTATTGGATGTGAGCAAGGCGAGGAGTGCGGACCCGATGAAGGCTCCCACCACCTGCCCGCAGATATACCCGCAGGCATCCTTGGCGTTCATGCGGCCGGTGAGGAGACAGCCCAGCGTAATGGCGGGGTTGATATGGCAACCGGAGATGCCGCCGATGGTATAGGCCATGGCCACGACGGCCAGTCCGAAGGCCATTGCCGTACCGACTACACTGGCTGCATTGGTCACCATCGTACCAGTACAGTCGGAACTACAATTCAGGCTCACAGCCACGCCGCAGCCCATCAACACAAGCACCATGGTGCCTACTGCTTCTGCAAAATACTTTTTCATAATCGTTATTAATTTAGTTAGTGAATAAAAATCAGTTCATCAATATCGACAAACGAGCGGCCCGACTGTAACTTCGGGTTGCCCATGTAGGAATAGGGTCCCACCAAGATGCCGTTGCCCTGGCCCACGACGACGGGCCGCAGCAGCGACGCGTCGACAGACTCTAACTTCTTATAGTGCTGGCCATCGACGGAATAGGAGAAATGGTACAGGCCGCCATGGGCTTCCACGCGGATCCATGTCTCGGGGACAATGCCGAGGGAACGGTCGCTCAGCATCACCGTCATATTCTTCAGCACCACCCTCACGCGTATGCGGCGGTCGCCGCGCAGGTTGTATATGCAGCAAAGGGCATGGCCCATAGGGGCCTGATAGACGGCCAGACCGGCCTCATCGCCTTCGAGGAAGTCTATGTGTGCTATCTTCATCGTGAGGGAAAAGTCGGCAGAGTCGGGCTTGAGCGCCACGAAGGTGGGCTGTTCGCCGTCCTTGAGCGAGGTGAACGAGGCGTAGAGGCGCAGCATGCCGTCGTGTATCACGTAGTTGTCTCTGACGGGCTCGTGCACATACTTCCACTCGCTGCCAAGGGGTTGGGTGAAGTCATAGCATACCGTCACCAGGGAGTCGGCATCTGCAGCCCACGCCCCTGTGCACACCATGACAAACAATAACTGTAATAGTTGCCTCATGACGATACTTTTTCGCTATTCAACAGCAAAGTTATCTGCAAAAGTAGCATTTTTTTTCCAATTAGCAAAACATAATTAGAAAAAAGTTGTATCTTTGCATGCAGATTGCGTGTTAAAAAGAAAGGAATCAGCGATTATGGCAACAGACAAATGCGAGCACTGCTGTGAGCACCACCACGAGCATCACCACCATGAGCATCATGAGCATCACCACCACGAGCACCACGAGCACCAGCACGAGCACCACCACGGTAGCCTGAAAAGTAAAATCGTACTGATAGCCCTGACGGTCGTGCTGACAGCAGGGGCCATGATGATAGAGCACTATGGCAGCCTTTCAACATGGCAGTTGCTGCTCGTTTACCTTATACCTTATTTAATAATAGGCCACGACACGCTGCACGAGGCCTGGGAGGGCATTGCCGGGGGCGAGATGATGAACGAGCACTTCCTCATGTCGGTGGCCACCGTCGGCGCACTGGCCATCGGCTTCCTGCCCGGCGCCGAGACAGAATTTGCCGAGGCCGTCTTCGTGATGCTCTTCTTCCAGATAGGCGAACTGTTCGAGGGCTATGCCGAGGGGCAGAGCCGCCAGAGCATTGCCCATCTGATGGACCTCAGGGCCGACGTGGCCCATCTGGTTGACGGCGGCGGCGAGCGCGACGTGAAGCCCGAAGAGGTGGCCGTGGGAGGTCTCGTCAGCGTGAAACCGGGAGAGCGTATTCCCTTGGACGGCATCGTGGATGAAGGCACATCGACCCTCGACACGTCGAGCCTTACGGGTGAAGCCATGCCGCGACGGGTGGAGCCGGGCGACGAGGTGGTGTCGGGCTGCGTCAACCTGTCGGGGCGCCTGGTGCTGCGCGTCACGCGCTGCTATGGCGAGAGCACCGCGGCCAGGATCATCGACCTCGTGGAGCATGCCGCCGACCATAAGTCGAAGAGCGAGTCGTTTATCGCCAGGTTTGCACGTGTCTACACGCCCATCGTGGTGTTTGCAGCACTGGCCATCGCCATCATCCCGCCGTGTCTGTCGCTGGCTTTCTATCACCAGCCGTTCAGCGCTAGCATCGCAACATGGCTACACCGTGCACTGATCTTCCTCGTCGTCAGTTGTCCCTGTGCGCTGGTCATCAGCGTGCCGCTGACATTCTTCGGGGGCATCGGAGGGGCATCGCGAAAAGGCATCCTTATCAAAGGCTCCAACTATTTCGACCAGTTAGCCAAGTTGCAAACGGTGGTGTTCGACAAGACCGGCACACTGACCGAAGGCCGTTTCGCAGTGGTGGCCGTACATCCCGACAACTGCGACGAGCACCAGTTGCTCCATCTGGCAGCCCATGTGGAGCACTATAGCACCCACCCCATCGGCGAGGCCCTGCGCCAGGCTTTCCCTGCCGAGGCTACCGACGGCTGCCGCGTGAGCGATGTGAAGGAGGTGGCAGGCCATGGCGTGTGGGCCAAGGTCGACGGCCACACGGTGTGCGTAGGCAACGAGAAGATGATGGCCACGGCCGGAGCCGTCTGCAACGCCTGCCCCCATGAGCACGACGGCACCGTTATCCATGTAGGTATCGACGGGGTCTATGCCGGACATATCGTTATCAGCGACGTGGTGAAAGACGACGCTGCCGAGGCCATCAGACGACTGCACCAACAGGGCGTGAGCCACACGGTCATGCTCACGGGCGACCGCCAGGAGATGGCCGACAAGGTGGCACGGCAGTTGGGCCTTGACGAATGGCATGCCGGGCTGCTGCCCACAGACAAGGTGGAGAGGGTGGAGCACCTGCTGCACCAGCAGGAAGGGCGCCACGCCACGCTGGCCTTCGTAGGCGACGGCATCAACGATGCGCCGGTGCTGGCGCGTGCCGACGTAGGCATCGCCATGGGTGCCCTGGGCAGCGACGCCGCCATCGAGGCCGCCGACGTGGTGCTCATGGACGACCAGCCGTCGAAGGTGGCCGTGGCCGTCGACATGGCCCGCCGCACCATCGCCATCGCACGCCAGAATGTGGTGCTGGCCATCGGCGTGAAGGTGGCCGTGCTGCTGTTGGCAAGCGTGGGAATGGCAACGATGTGGATGGCCGTCTTCGCCGACGTGGGTGTCACGGTGCTCGCAGTGCTCAACGCCATGCGGGCGGCTGTCATGTCAGATTCTTTTACCAAAAAACAGGGGGTCTGAAAAATTTCATTCTAGAGTGAAAAAGGGTGAAAAGGCCTCGTTTGGACGACAAAAAATAATCGTCAAGGTGCAACGGAGCCTCCGCCAAGGTGCAAAGGAGCCTGTTTTGAACAGCAACGGAGCCTGTTTTGAACAGCAACGGAGCCTTGGTTGGCGTTCAAAGGAAAAAGCGTTGCAACATGGCGGAGGCTTCGTTGCACCTTGACGGAGGCTCCGTTGCAAACACGAAAAATGGCGATTTTTCGATGTGTCTGATTATCAGGTGGTTACAAAACACGCTGGAATCGCGTATTTGCAACCGAAGAAACAGTTGGTGGATTTGGTTGAAATCTAGGGGGTGGTTAATCGCACTTTTTGTAAACTATTTTCACAATCAGGCAAGAGTGTATATACGATAAAGCGTTAGGTGAATATACGCTAAAGCGTTAGAGTGTATATACGCTAAAGCGTTCTTTTGAAAAACAGGGAAAAACAAGAAAAACAGAGAAAAACATTTTTCCTGTTATTTTTGTTTTTCCCTGTTTTTTTGTTTTTTCCTGTTATTTTTGTTTTTCCCTGTTTTTCTTGTTTTTCCCTGTTTTTCAAAGTAACCGCGTAGCGGTATCATTAATTTGCGAGTAACCGAATTGGAAAGTTCAGATAATTATTTGGCAGTTTGAAAGAAATATTGTATCTTTGCAGCAAACTTTTCGCTAAACCGAAAGCAGAGATGAATAATAACAAGATACAGACCCCACCCCTGCCCCTCCCCTTGAAGGGAGGGGAGTGCCATGCGGCCTGCCCCTCCCCTTCTTGCGTCCCGCTGGTAGCAAGCGCCCGCAAGAAGTGGAGGGGCAGGGGTGGGGTCTCTAACTTTAGTATAAGAAGCGTATAGTGAATTATAATGTTATATTATCAATATGGAGAACTATTTTGCTGACCCGCTGCGCTATGACGGCGGAATGAAATTCAACAGGTGCGGACGCTCGGGCGTACTGCTGCCAAAGGTGTCGCTGGGCTTCTGGCATAATTTCGGAGGGGTGGACGCCTACGAGCGGTCGAGGGAGATCACACGCTATGCCTTCGACCACGGCGTGGTGCACTTCGACCTGGCCAACAACTACGGCCCGCCCTACGGCTCGGCAGAAGAGACCATGGGACGCCTCATGGACGATGACTTCAAGCCCTACCGCGACGAACTGTTCATCGCCACCAAGGCCGGCTACGACATGTGGCCCGGGCCCTACGGCAACTGGGGCTCGCGGAAATATCTCATGGCATCGCTCGACCAGAGCCTACGCCGCATGCACCTCGACTATGTAGACCTCTTCTACAGCCACCGCTACGACCCGGAGACACCACTGGAGGAGACGCTGCAGGCACTGGTCGACACGGTGCGCAGCGGCAAGGCACTCTACGTGGGCATCTCACGATGGCCGCTGGAAGCCACAAAGGTGGCCGAACGCTACCTGCGCGAGCACGACGTGCCGCTGCTCATCTACCAGGGCCGCCTCAACATGCTCGACCGCGCACCCCAGCAGGAGGGCATCCTCGACTTCTGCGCCGACCACGGCATCGGCTTCATCTCCTTCTCGCCACTGGCACAGGGGCTCCTCACCGACCGCTACCTGAACTGCGAGGCAACGGCCGAGGGGAAGGTCTGCGGCATACCACAAGACTCGCGCATGTCGAAGGGTAAGTTCCTGAAAGAGAGCATGCTGACCGACGACCTGCTGGCCACCATACGCGCCTACAACAACGAGGCGCAGGAAAAGGGACTGACACTGGCAGAGATGGCACTGTCGTGGATCCTGGAGCAGCGGGGCGTCACCTCCGTGCTGGTGGGCGCCAGCAGCACCCAGCAACTGCAGAAAAACCTGAAATGCATCAACAACTGAACCAACATTATTCATGCTCTATGCAATCCCTACCGCAAGCGGTCTTACAAAAAACAAATAAAAACAAATAAAAACAAATAAAAACCACCCCTAAGTAAATTGAAAATTGAAAATCGAAATTCGAAAATTGAAAATCGAAAATCCTTTTGGTGTTTTTATTTGTTTTTTTTGTTTTTATTTGTTTTTTGAAAAGACACGTAGCGTTCCAGGCAGTAAATTTGTTTTTTGAAAGACGCGTAGCGTTCCAGGCAGTAAAATACATCATCATACACCATTGAAAAAAGTTCTATTGATAAACGATGTGGCCGGCTACGGCAAGGTGGGCATGGCAGCCATGCTACCCATCCTGTCGTATATGGGCATACCCGCCTTCAACCTGCCAACGGCACTGGTGTCGAACACCCTCGACTATGGCGACTTCACACAGTTAGACACTACCGACTATATGCGGCAGACGCTGCCCATCTGGAAGAAACTGGGCTTCCGCTTCGACGCCATCTGCACCGGACTGATGTTCAGTGAGGAGCAGGCACGCCTCGTGGCGCAGTTCTGCCGCGAGCAGGCAGAGGCAGGAGGAACCATCTTCGTAGACCCGGTGATGGGCGACGGAGGCCGTCTCTACAACGGCATCGGACAGGAGCAGGTGCGGCTGATGCGCGAGATGGTGGGCGTGGCCCACCTCATCTTCCCCAACTATACCGAGGCCTGCTACCTGGCCGCCGTACCCTATCAGCACGACGGCATGACACGTCGCGAGGCCTGCGCCCTCCTCGACCGCCTCACCGCCCCCACCGCAAGCCCCGCCCCCGCAGAAAGCCCCGCCCCGGGTTCGTGCGGGCGGGATTTCCCCGCCCGTAATCCCGCCCCCGCAGAAAGCCCCGCCCCCGCAGAAAGCCCCGCTTCGGGTTCGTGCGGGCGGGTTTTCCCCGCCCGTAATCCCGCCCCCGCAGAAAGCCCCGCCCCCGCAGGAAGCCCCGCCCCGGGTTCGTGCGGGCGGGCTTTCCCCGCCCGTAATCCCGCCCC
>JAFSYY010000106.1 GCA_017455845.1 Prevotella sp.
GGCCGCACTCAGCCGCCTGTATCTGAATGCCGAGACCTACGTGGGCGAAAACCGTTACACCGACTGCATCACCTACTCGAAGAAAGTGATTGGCGCAGGCTATCAGTTGGAAGAGAACTACGGCGATATGTTCAAGGCTGACAACGACCACTCGAAGGAGATGATTATGCCCTGCCGCTATGAGGGTGAGGAAACGATGACATGGGGAGGCATGACAGCCCTGCTGTGCTGGGGGTCTTCAGAGTTCCAGGAAGAAACCAACGCAAAGGGAGCCTGGCAAGGTGTGCGAGCCAAGTCTTCGCTCTATAACATATTCACCCGCGAGAACGAGATGGACAAGGACAGCCGTCGGCAGATGCTCCGCACCGATGCGACATCAAACTTTGAGATTACAAATGAGGCTAACTTCGTGAATAACGGCATCCCAGTTACCAAGTTCTATAATATATATAAGGATGGTTCAAAACCCTCTTCTTCTGAGGCATGGACGGACTTTCCATTGTTCCGTCTGGGTGAGATCTACCTGAATCTGGCCGAGGCCGTGCTTCGTGGCGGACAGGGTGCAACCAAGGCCGAAGCTTTGGGTTACCTGAACGACCTGCGCAAACGTGCCTATACCGACAAGTTGGCTGCGCCTATCTCTGACAGCGACTTCAATTTGAACTTTATGCTCGACGAGCGTGGACGTGAAATGTTCTATGAGGCACAGCGGCGTACCGACCTCGTGCGCTTCGGCAAATATACCGGTGGTGACTACGTATGGCCCTGGAAGGGTGGCGTGGCAGAAGGTAAGGCTGTAGATAGTTTCTATGCCGTCTATCCCATTCCTTCCGACGATATCGGCTCTAACGAGAATCTTAGACAGAATGAAGGTTATTAAACTTAAAGTAACTAAAATATTATGAAATTTAAGAATATATATTTCCTTGCAGTCGGAGTCCTCGCATTTGCATCATGCGCAGAGGACACCACCGACCCTGTACTGGAGTTGCGACAGGCAGCAACGTTGAATGCCGTCACACCTGCCGACATCACCATCACAAAGGATAACAGTACGGCTCAGTTCCCTGACATCACATGGGAAAAAGCCAACTATGGCAGTGGCGCGGTGGTCAACTACACCGTGACACTGACCAACAACAGCAGTCAGAAGAGCGTTGTCATCGGTGAGACGGGCAACACCAAACTGTCGTTTACCAATGCAGAGATGAACACTATCCTGGCCAGTATCGGAGCCTATCCCGGACAGGCTTACGACTTCACCGTATCGCTGAAGTCAACGGCTTTCGACGTGTATCAGAACGAGGCCACGAATACCGTTACTTTCAAGGCAACGCCCTACGACCCGAATGTCGATAACATTGATTGGCCATACGCTTACATAGCTATTGGCTATCCCGATTGGGACTATACAACGGCCTATCTGATTGGCGACCCCGATGGTGACGGCGTGTATCAAGGCTGGGTACAGTTCGATGAGGCTACAACCTATGCCATCCTTGACGGCAAGGACGTGACGAAAGTGCTGGCACAGGGCGAAGTGACCGATGATGGCAAGGGTTTCGTGGAGGTGAAGATGGAGGCCGACGGAACACTGAGCCAGTCGTGGGCTTGCAACACATGGGGCGTCATCGGCGATGCCACCTCTGGCGGCTGGAGCGACGATACGAAGATGGAATACGACAAGAGCACGCGCCTCTGGACGGTCATTACCTCAATGACCGACAAGGAGTTTAAGTTCCGCGCCAACAGCGACTGGACGATTAACTACGGTGGCGACGGTGTGACGGAGAACGGACTGGCTCCGAGTGGCGATAACATCAAGGTGCCGAAGGAGAGTGCCTACATCATTACGCTCGACCTGACCAATGCCGGACGCTATACTTACGCGATGGAAGAGACGACCATCGAAATGAGCAGTGCCTTCATGACCCTGCCGGGCAGTTACCAGGGCTGGAGTCCTGAGGCTGAGAGTGCATACAAGGTGGTGTCTGAGGCCCGCGACTTCAAGTATTCGGGGGCTTAC
>JAFSYY010000107.1 GCA_017455845.1 Prevotella sp.
ATCGATGATGGGCATCTTAGCCGCATGGTTGTGATACAGGTCCTGAGCCGTCTTGGTCTCCAGAACGAAGTTATCATCATTGAATTGCTTCATAACTTTTATTTGTTTTAGAGTTTTGATTTATTTTTGCGCAAAGTTACGTTTTTTTTCCGATAAATATAGTATCTTTGCAGAAAATATTCACGTAAACGTTTTATTTCCATGTCAAGCAAGGTTCTTCTCATCTATACAGGCGGCACGATCGGCATGAACTGCAACCCGCAAACGGGGGCCCTCGAGCCCTTCGACTTCGAGCACCTGCTCGTCCATGTGCCCGAACTCGAGCAGTTCGACACCGAGATCGAAACCTATCAGTTCACGCCAGCCATCGACTCCAGCGACATGACGCCCGCCCGATGGACCGACATCAGCCATTGTATCGCCGACCGCTACGACGACTACGACGGCTTCGTGGTGCTCCATGGCACCGACACGATGGCCTATACCGCCTCTGCCCTCTCCTATATGCTTGAGAACCTCACAAAGCCCGTCATCTTCACGGGTTCCCAACTGCCCATCGGTCAGTTGCGCACCGACGGCAAGGAGAACCTCATCACCGCCGTCGAGATCGCCGCTGCCAAGGATGCTGAAGGCCGTGCCCTCGTGCCTGAGGTCGGCATCTACTTCGGAGGCCATCTGCTGCGCGGCAACCGCACCACCAAACAGAGTGCCGAGGAGTTCAATGCCTTCGAGTCGTTCAACTACCCCCACCTCGTCGATGCCGGTGTCAACATCACTTATCACCAGAACCGCATCCTAGCGCCCGACTGGAACAAGCCGATGACGCCCCATTTCCGCCTCGACAACAATGTCATCATCTTCTCCCTCTTCCCTGGCATACGCGAAGACCTCATCCGTCATATCATCCACACGCCCAACCTCAAGGCGATCGTCATGCGCACCTTCGGCTCGGGCAATGCCCCGCAGAGTCCCTGGTTGCTGAAGGCCTTAAAAGAAGGTACGCGTAACGGCAAGGTGATTGTCAACATCAGCCAGTGCATGCAGGGCGCCGTCGAGATGAGCCGTTATGACACGGGCTACCATCTGCAGGAGGCTGGCGTCATCAGCGGCTACGACCAGACCGTGGAGAGTGCCGTCACCAAACTGATGTTTCTCCAGAGCCACTACCCCGAAGACCCCAACACCGTGCGCCGTCTCATGGCCCAAAGCCTCCGAGGCGAAATCACCAGATAGAAAAAAAATATGGGAAAAAAGGTGGATTCTGAAAAATAATTCGTATCTTTGCGCCATTATCATTTTTTAAACTAGAAACAAATACGATTATGAAAGAACTGAAAGGAACAAAGACAGAGAAGAACCTGCAGGAGGCTTTTGCAGGTGAGAGTCAGGCTCGCAACAAGTACAGTTACTGGGCTTCGAAGGCCAAGAAGGACGGCTACGTGCAGATAGCAGCCATCTTTGAGGAGACCGCCAACAACGAGAAGGAGCACGCTAAGATGTGGTTCAAACTGCTGGAGGGCGGTAGCATCAAGAGCACCCCGGAGAATTTAGAGGCTGCCGCTGCAGGTGAGAACTTCGAATGGACGGATATGTATGCCCGCATGGCCAAGGAGGCCCGTGAGGAGGGCTTTGACGAGATTGCCGATAAGTTTGAAGGTGTCGCCAAAATCGAGGCAGAGCACGAGGCCCGCTATCGTAAGCTGCTCGATAACATCAAGAAGGAACGGGTGTTCTCGAAGGATGGCGACGTGATCTGGCAGTGTGCCAACTGCGGTCATATCGTGATTGGTAAGAAGGCTCCGGAAGTATGCCCCGTATGTGACCATCCGCAGGCTTACTTCCAGGTAAAGGCTGAAAACTATTAAAGCAGTTCTTAAGCTAAGAGAATCTGAACAATGCGCTCTGCCGTGCGACCGTCCCAACGGTCAGGCAGGGCGCATTTTTTCCATTCCCCACTGACCATCTGACCGACTGCCTCACGCAGTTTCCCGGCATCCTCGCCTACGAGCACATTGGAACCCACACTGACGGTCACCTGATGCTCTGTATAGCTATTGAGCGTGATACAGGGCACGCTGTTGAAGGTGGCCTCCTCAGAGACATTACCCGA
>JAFSYY010000108.1 GCA_017455845.1 Prevotella sp.
CGTTTACGTTCCATTCCATAACTATATTTGGCTACAAATTTACACAAAAATTTCCATACTCAATGTATATTAAGCAAAAAAGAGGTAATTTTAAGTTGAAAAAATGTGTTTATATTCAATTATCCTTGCCAATTCGATGATCTTCATACCTGTTTGTTAGTTCTACGACCTCATGCATAATCTGCACTAACAGCATCATGTATTTCTCCAACTTGCATACAAGTGCCATCGTTCTTCGTTCAGAGAAATGACTTTTCAACTCGAGCGATTGAGGGGGATGCGCCCCATGATAGGTGCTTTTCCCTGTTTGTCCAATCCGCTCTTTTTAAGGTAGAGCAACACCTTGAATTTGCTTACTTGCATACGCTTCTGATTTTTTGAGTGCAAAATTATACTTTCTCAGAACGTCCATTGTCGTGCAGAATATGCCAGAATATGTATGGTTTTCCGAGCCGTTGGAAATTTCGTACAGACTTCCATGTTTTACCAAGTGTTCTTCGACGAGCGAAGCGAGCAGAGCTCGAGTCCCAGTTACCAAACGCAGTAACCGAGGTAACACTTAGGTAACGGAACAGACTCAACATTCTTCCTAATCCGAAAGAATCTCAAAAGCGCAAATAGCCGCAAACCAACGCAGTATCAACGATTTATGCTGTCTCATCCGTAATAGCCTCATCGTTCCCCACAACCTTGATATTCGTAGAAATAGAACGGAATGCCAAATCGGACTCGGTTTTCTTGCGTCCCGATGGTAGCAAGCCAGCAAAGCTGGAGCGGCCGCTTGCCTAAGCAAGAACCCCGTTTTTCCTCAATTCCCCACACTGCCTTTATATAAAGAAATCCTGCGAATTCCTGCAAAGTTACGAAAAAAGTGAATAATGAAAAGTGAATAGTGAAAAGTGTATATTTGGTTTGAAATTATGTTCACATGCGTGCTTTCTGCTTGTCGCCAGCCCCGGAGCCGCGGTATTTCGAGCGGGCCTCGTTGAATTTCCACGTGAGGTCGAGCATGAAGGCGCGACGGGCCGGATTATAGACGGTAATCTCACGGATGCCATAGATGATGCCACTGTTCTTGTTGGTGTTGAACACATCGATACAACGCATGTCAAGCGTCAGCGAGCCGAGGGTGCGCAGGCTGAAGTCGCGCTGCACGCCGAGGTCGCTTCTGAAGATGTTGCGGGTAAGGCGGAAGTTGTTCACGTCGCCCTTCGTCGAAAAGCGGAACCCAGCGTTCAGGCGCCAGCCATGGGGCAGTTCCAAGGTGTTGTCCCATCCTATGTTGGCATACGGACGGTTGAGGGTGATTTTGCTGCCAATTCCCGAGATCTGCTCGCCTACCCGTAGCCTTTCAGCACAGGGCGACTTATAGTTCTGCCACTGGGCATAGACGAACCATGTGGGATGCCAACTCAATTGAGAATTGAAAAGTGAGAATTGAAAAGTGGGTCTGGCGTATGGGTTGAGGCTCAACTGGTCGTAGCCGTCGCTGCCGTTGATGGTACGTACGAGGCTGACGAAAGGATCGTCAGAGCCGGGGAAAGGCTCGGTGGCCATGGTTACATTGTCCTTGGTGCGCGAGTAGGTCACCATCATGCCCGCCCACTTATAGGCAGCGTTGAGCACGACATTGTGCGTATAGGTAGGCCGCAGGTAGGGGTTGCCACTCTGGTAGGTGTAGCGGTTGATGTAGACCGTCGAACTGGTGAGGTTCGAGTAGCCCGGCCGCTCGATGTCCTTACGGTAGGAGAGCGAGAGTTGCACCTTGCCCACGGGCATGGAGAGCGATGCCGTGGGGAACCAGTCGCCATAGTCGCGGCACACCTCGTCCTCGCGTTTGCCGAAGTTGAAGTAGTCGTTCTGCAGGTGCTCATAGCGCAGGCCCACCTGGACATACAGAGTTGAGAGATGAGAGTTGAGAGATGAGAGATCGAAGGAACGGCCGTACTCCACGAAGCCTGCGGCCGACTTCTCGTTGATTTCCGTGTCGGTGGCCTTCACGGGCAGTGCCTCGGCTGAAAGGAAGGAGTAGGCATCGGTGCGATGGTTGTAGGTGTACTCGCCTCCCATGCTGAGATTGCCTTTCCAAACGGGATAGGTGAAGATGAGTTTTGTAGCCCAGAAGTTGTTGCTGCTGTTGGTGCTGTTGTCGATTAAGCGGGAGGCTTCCCCAACAGACCCACCCCCAGCCCCTTCCTGTAGGGAGGAGAGTAGATAGTTTTGCTGCTGATAACCTTGGCTTGCCATGTAACCACTCCCCTCCCTCACAGGGAGGGGCTGGGGGAGGGTCTTTTCTGTTGTGCTTCCCAGCGTCTTTGTCTTGTCAAAGAGTCCGTCGATGTTCCAGTCGATGCCCAGATTGCCTATCTTGCCGTTGTAATAGGCATTGAAGATGTGCTTGCGGAAGTTGTCGTCGCCAGTGATATGGCTCTCGGAGCGCTCCGAATAGACCCCGTTGACATAGTTGTCGGTATAGAAATAACCGTCGGACTCGCCACCGGGATGACGGTCATACTTATAGAAAGCGCCGAAACTATGGTTTTCGTTCACCATGTAGTTCACCTGCAACTGTGGCGACCACCCCTTCCACACATTCTTCGTCTCCTGGTTACTGCGCCCGAGGTAGAAGTCGGGGCCTATGTAATAGGTGAGGTCGTTTTCCTGCAACGACTTCCCGTGACCATAGCGTCCGGCCCAGAACGATGCCGTGACATCGAGACCGCCCGTGCGGTAGTTCACGTCGAGGTTGTTGGTCAGCGTGTGGCCATACTGATATATAGCACCGGCATTATCGAGGAAACTGAATCCCTCGCCCTGTGCCTTCTTCAGCGTAATGCGCACCACGGCTTTTGTCGAGGCGGCATAGCGGGCACCAGGATTCTGCACCACGTCGACATGCTGAATCTGGTCGGATCGAAGCCGAGAGAGTTCCTTCACGTCCTGCACCCGCCTGCCATTGATATATACCTCGGCATCGCCGCGTCCCATCACCTTCACGCCGCCGTCGCGCTCGGCCTCCAGCGTGGGTATCTTTGCTAAGGCGTCGCTCACCGTTCCGGCCTTCTCCAAAATGGTGCCTGCCACGGTGGTGCGCATGGCATCGCCTTTTACCCGGGTCTTGGGCAGACGTCCTTTCACCACAATGCCGCCCAGTTGTTGCGTCTGGTTGTACCACAGCGTCGAATCTATTGAAAGGCTATCCTGAGCCTGAGTCGTCATCGACGTCAACAAGGCTATCACCAATGCTATTGACCAAAATACTATCCTTTTCATATTTATTTTTCTAATTTTATTCATGTGACTATTTACAATTTACTATTTATTTTTCAATTTCTCATTTTTTGTGATTTTTGTGATTTGACGTTGCAAAGGTACGCTATAGTTGAACACCCTCCAAATTTCTGGGATATTATGCTGGTTTCTGTGACAAACGGCGTTAGATGTGGGATGAAATGGCAAAAAAGTGATGAGCGGTAGCAAATTCTTCATTCTTCACTCTTCATTCTTCATTTTATTTTGTACCTTTGCCGACCGTATGAACAAAGGTCACAAAGAAACCATCAGCACGCGCTTCATCAGCACTATCTTCATGGTGCTGGCGATAGCCATCTTCAAGCCCTTCGGCCTTGAGGTGTGGCAGTGGCAGGCATACGTTCATTTGCTGGCGATATTTGCATTGGGCTTGTTCAGTTGTTTCCTGACGGAAGTCATCTTGCGCTATGTAGTCCGCATGCCCCGCTCCTACGACCATGGTGTCGGTTATATCATCAGCCGCAATCTCCGCTTCCAATGCATCAATACGCCATTGGTGTCGCTGCTCATCTGCCTCTACCGTCACTTCGTGATGAGTGATTTGGTAGAAGGCAACAGACTGTCGATGAGCAATTATCTGGAGACGCTGGTGATTATCGCCTTCCTCTCCTTCGCCATCGGACTCTACTGGCGTTTCAAGTTCCGCAGCCGCTACCTGGCTGTAGAACTGGAGGAAACCAGACTGCTGAACGAGCAACTGAAGAAATTGCAGGCACCCAACAGACCTATTCCCAGCCCCAACAGACCTATTCCCAGCCCCACCCCCGACCCCTCCCGCGGGGGGGAGGGGAGTATATACCTCAATCGCGGAGTTTCAGCGGAAGAACTATCTACTCCCCTCCCCCCCGCGGGAGGGGTCGGGGGTGGGGCTTCTCGGGGAGGGTTTGCCAAGGTTGGGGCTTCTCGGGATGAGGCCACTCTCACCGGCACCACCAACGAGTCCGTTACCCTCGACATCTCAGACCTATTATATATAGAAGCCGTTGGCAACTATGTCAAGGTGATGCATCTTCACGATGGTGAGGTGAAGACCACGATGCTTCGCGCCACGATGAAACAGATGGAAGACACGCTGCAGGCCTACCCCATGATAGTGCGCTGCCATCGCGCCTTTATGGTGAACCTGGGCCAGGTGGAACAGATCTCTTCCAACTCGCGTGCCATGCAACTCATGATGCGTCACAGTCACGACGCCATTCCCGTTTCGCGCAGCAATGTCGGCAGGCTGAAAGAACTGCTGGGCTGACCTTTCCCTATGTGTTTTCCAAGAATATGGCTTAAAGAATAAAACTATTAAGAAAAGGAGACGATAAGATGAAAGAATCATATCTGGCCGATGCCGTTTCGCTGTTGAAGGCACTGATAGCCATTCCGAGAGTGAGCAGAGACGAGGGGCATGCCGCCGACCTGATGCAGCAGCGCATGGAGGAATGGGGGCTGAAGCCCCGTCGCGAGGCCAACAACCTGTGGGTGCTGTCGGACAATTTCGACGACAGCAAGCCGACAGTTTTGCTCAATGCACATATCGACACGGTGAAGCCGGTGGCCAGTTGGACGAAGAACCCACACGAGGCTTTGCTGGAGGGCGACCGGCTCTATGGCCTGGGGTCAAACGACTGCGGCGGCGGCCTGGTGACGCTGCTGCAGGTGTTCCGCCTGCTGAAGAGCGAGCCACTGCCCTATAACCTCGTCTATCTGGCCTCGGCCGAAGAGGAGGTGTCGGGCCGCGACGGTGTGGAGCGTGTGCTGCCACTGTTGCCGAAGATCAATGTGGGCATCGTGGGTGAGCCGACAGGTATGCAGCCGGCCATTGCCGAGAAAGGACTGATGGTGATCGACGGCTATGCCCACGGCGTTAGCGGCCATGCCGCCCGTAACGAGGGTGTGAATGCCATCTACGAAGCCCTTGACGACCTGCTGTGGCTGCGCGACTACCGGTTCAGGAAAGAGAGTCCGCTGCTGGGTCCTACGAAGATGACGGTGACGCAGGTGGAGAGCGGCACGCAGCACAACGTGATACCCGACACGCTGCATTTCGTTATCGACGTGCGTACCAATGAGTATTATCAGAATGAGTATTTGTTTGCTTTCCTTCAGAAACACATGAAACACTGCGAACTGAAGGAACGCTCGTTCCGCCTACATTCGTCGAGCATCACCGTGGAGCATCCGCTGGTGAGACGCTGTCTGGAACTGGGGTTGCAGCCCTACGGTTCGCCGACGCTCTCCGACCAGGCCCTGATGCCGTTCCCCTCGTTTAAGTTAGGCCCTGGCGAGTCGGCGCGCAGCCATAGTGCCGACGAGTTTATCTGCATCAGCGAGATTGAGCGGGCGTTGGATCTTTATCTGAAGATTCTTGGTTCTTAAAAATCGAGGTACGAGGTGTTTTGCTATCGCCTGAGCCACGGGCGCGGGTTGAGCAAGTCTGTCCAGTTGCGCAACTGAAACTGCATGGTGTTCGACGGTCCCAGTCTGCCCAGCGTCTGGTTGGTAGAGACCTTCTGCCCGGCCGCGACGCTGACGGAGGCGAGGTCGCAATAGACGGAGATATAGCGTCCGTGGCGCACCATGACGATATAGGAGTTGCCCGAAGAGTAGATCTTGCTGACCACACCGTCGAAGACGCAGCGTGCCATGGCACCCGGCTGACCTTTCAGGTGCAGGCCCTTGCTGCTTAGGTGCACGCTGCTCAGACCATCCACCACGTTGGAGCCGAAGCCTCGCACTACCTGATAGGCACCTGTGATGGGCATGGGCAGTTTGCCTTTGTTGCTGGCAAAACTGCCAGTGAGTTTTCTGTCGGGGTCGGCATCAACGAAAGTGCTGATCTCACGCTTGCTCTCGGCCACGTCGCGCTCGGCCGTCTTACGTGCGTTCTCAGCATCCTTGGCACGCTGCTTGGCGGCTTTCTTCTCCTTGGAGGTCTTTGCAGCCTTGGCATCGGCCTTGGCTTTCTCTTCCCTGGCCTTGGCCTCGGCCAGCCGCTGCTCGCGCTCCTTGCGCTCACGCTCCTTGCGGGCCAGTTCCTCGGCCTTGCGTTTCTTCTCGGCCTCGATGCGTGCCTTTTCGCGGGCTATCTCCTCGGCAATAAGTTTCTCTATCTTCGCGTTGAGTTCGGCTTCCTGCTGCTGCTCTTTCTTGATGAGTTCCTGCACGGTGCGCTGCTCTTTCTGCAGTTGCACCACCATCTGTTGCTGCTGGGCCTGCTGCTTCTCCAGGTTCTCCTGTTCGCGCTGTCCTTTGGCCAGGAGCGTGTGTTTCTCATCCTTCCTGCTGTTAATCTCCTCCTGTTTCTGCTCCACCTGTGCCTGTTTCTGCTTCACGGCCATGCCCTGTGCCTTCTGGTAGGTGGCATATTCGTTCATGAAGCGGGTGCGGCGGTACATCTGGTTGACGTTCTTCGCGCTGAAGATAAACATCATCCTGTTTTGCGACTTGCGGTTGCGGTGTATATACCTCACGGAGTTGGCATAGCGCTGCTGGCGCTCTGCCAACTCCTTTTTTAGTTGTGCCATCTCGTTATTGAGGATCACCAGTGTGCTGTCGAGCGAGGCGATGTCGGTCTTGATGGTGTCGATGAGCCGTTTCTTGTCGTCTATCTCCCCGCCGAGCACCAGCACGTCCTGCATCTGTTTCCTGACCTTCTGGTCGAGTTCCTGCTTCCGGCGTTTCTTCTTCTCGATGTCCTGCTTCAGGCGTTTCTGGTCGGCCTGCATCTGCTCTCGCTGTGTGGGCTTTTTGCCACTGCTCTTCTGCGTGGCAGCCTGCTTGCCGCTGCTCTTCTTCACGCTGGTGGTTCGCTGCTTGCCTTGGGCAGACTTCCCCTTTGACTTCTGGGCAGGAGAAGCCATACAGACGGCAAGCATGAGCAGCAGGACTACGATTCTTTGCATGGTTATTCGAGGTGCGAGGTGCGAGGTGCGAGGTACGAGGTACGAGGTTAGTTACAGGGCCATGAGGCGGCGCAGTATCTGGTCGATGTCCACCTCGTGGTATTTATCCGATACCTTGGTGCGTGTCTCCCATTCGCTCTCGTTGCCCAGATAGTTCAGTTTTATGCCCACCTTCACCTCCTTCTCGGGTGTGGAGAGTGTGACGCCCATATCCGTTGGAAACAGTTTCTGCCCGAATTTCGAGAACTCGCGGTAGTCCCAGTTCAACTGCGTATTGCCCTTGTATGTGTCGCGGTAGGATATGTTGGCCATCTTGATGCGGCCGCTGCTCTGTGCTGCCAGCCAGTTGTAGTTCATCTTGCCGTCTTCCAGCGAGATGATGATATCGTCGTCGCTCTTGATGGTAGTAAACAGGTCGTTGGCCACCGTCAGGTCGACGCTCTGCTTGCCGGGCAGGAAGAGTTCGTTCCAGAACAATGCCTGGAGGGTGTAGAAATTGATGCCGCTGTTGCGGAGGAAGTCCACGTAGTTGTAAGGCACTTTGAGATACTGCTTGTTGATACGGTCGATGAGCAGCACATAGTCCTTGGTGAACTCCAGGCGTCCGGCCTCCACGAATCCGAACGCCATTAACTGCAACTGGATGACGTCGTCGCGCTTCATCTTCAGGTTGCCGGTGAGCGAGATCTGCTGCGGCCCGTATTCAACGGTGAACTTCAGTTTCGATGATACAAACTGCGTGGTCTGCACATTACTGTTTACTTTCTCCAGGAAGGTGGCCTGCTCCTGCTGCTCAGGTGTGACGGGTGTAGGTTCTGATGTGACCTGCTTATGGGTGTGACAGGCGGCAAGCGTCATGGCACATATAGCCAAGACGGTAGTTTTCAGGATGTGTGATGCTTTCATTGTTTGATATATTTTTTTCGTTTTATTTTTCTTGCTAATAATTTGTTGCCCGGGTCTTGGGCCAGTGCCTGCTGCCACAGCCTGACGGCCCCCTCGATGTCGCCGGCCAGGGCATAGATGTCGCCGGCATGCTCAGTGACGACGGCACCGGCGGTGGAGTCGTTTTGCAGGGCCTGGTCTATATAGATGCGAGCCTCGGCATAGCGCTGCTGCATGAAGAGTATCCATGCGTATGTATCAAGATAGGTGGCGTTGTTGGGCTCGGCCTTGATAGTCTTGTAACTCATCTGCTCGGCCCTGTCCAGTTGTGTGCCTTTCAGACTGAGGTAGTAGGCGTAGTTGTTCAGGCAGCCAATGTTGTCGGGCTTCCACTGCAGGCAGGAGTCGTAGGCTTCGAAGGCCTCGCGCTCACGCTCTTTCTGGAAGAGGATGTCGCCCATGACGGCATAGAAGTCGGACACGATGATGGGCGAACTTTCCTCGGTGATGACGTTGATGCCGTTCTGGAAAGCCTCCAGCGCGTGGTCGGTGTCTTTCTTACGGTAGTAGGCCATGCCCTGATAATAGTAGAAGGCCATCTCCTCGGGGTTATACTGGCGTGCCGCCTGACAGAGGCTGACGATACGGTCGTCGTCATCGGCCTCCCATGCAAACTGTACCAGGTGCATGCGTGCCGACGCACGGTCGGGAGCCAGCAGGAGCACATGCTCCAGGGCCTGAGCGATGCTGTCACGCGGCATCTTCTTCAGGTCCATGTAGATGGCCCTGAGTTCCGCAATGTCGGCATCGGGCTCGGCTTGCAGCATCTCGCTGAAGATGTGGAGTATCTCTGTGCTGTCGCCATGCTGCTGTTCGTTCTCGGTTATCAGTTGGCGCAGCAGGAATATTTTGTCGCTGGTCTCGGTGTTGCGGTTCATCAGTATCTGGCGGGTGATGGAGTCCACGGCCACAGAGTCCTCCACGCGGATATAGTAATTTCTCAGGGCCTGCTGCACCTTGGCATTGTTTGGGTGGTCGGCGGCCAGTGTGCGTATGATGTCTATCGCCTTTTCGCTGTCGCCCGTCTGCAGATAGAGTGCACTCTTCGACAGCGATATGCGCTCGCTATTCCCGTCGATGGCCTCCATCTTGTCGAGCACGCTGATGGCAGCCTCGTAGTTGCTCTCCTGCACGTAGAGGCGATAGAGCATCTCCAGCAGTTCCTGGCGGCTCTTGTCCCTGTCGTACATCTTCTCCACCACGCTAATGGCATCGCCATAAAGCCCCTTGCTGATATACGACTGTGCGAGGGTCTCCATATAGGTCATCTCGTCGGGGCTCAGCGTGGCGGCCTTCTTGAAGTACTCCAGAGCCCTGTCGGGGTTTTTCATCTCCGTGTAATACTGTGCCAGGAAGAAATAAGTCTCAGGCGCATCGGCTTTCAGTTCCAGACATCTGTTCAGCAGGTCGAAGGCCGCATCGTGATGCCCTCTCTGCCGTTGCAGCATCGCCTCGTGGAAGAGTATCTCGTACCGTCGGCTTGCCGTCATGCCGTCATCAGTCTGAGCCGAAACAATGCCGTCACCTGTCTGAGCCGAAACACCCAGACAGACCATCAACAGCACCAATAAACAGACATGTCTCATCATACCTTTATGCGGTAGCCGCTCGGCTTTGCCGCTTTTACAAAGCGTAGCGACTAAAAGAAATTCTTCACTCTTCACTCTTCACTCTACACTCCCGTATGTCCGTAGCCACCTTCGCCTCGCTCCGTCTCGTCGAGCACTTCCACCTCGATGAAATCGGCCTTTTCGTGGCGTGCAACAACCATTTGTGCGATGCGCTCGCCGTCGTTGACCACAAAGTCCTCCTGCGACAAGTTGATGAGCACCACGCCCACCTCGCCGCGATAGTCGGCATCGATGGTGCCAGGCGCGTTCAACACGGTGATGCCTTTCTTCAAGGCCAGTCCGCTGCGGGGGCGCACCTGTGCCTCATAGCCGGCAGGCAGTGCGATATGCAGCCCTGTGGGTATGAGCCGCCGCTCCATGGGCTTGAGCACAATGGGATTGCTGATGTTGGCCCGCAAGTCCATGCCTGCGCTCTGCTCAGTGGCGTATGCCGGCAGTGGCTGGTGCCCTTTATTGACAACTTGAATCTTCATACCAGATGATAAAATAAACAAATCGCCTGCAAAGTTACGAATAATTCCGCGAAAACGTCTAATACATTATGTTAATTAAAGTTTCGAATTGTTGTTTGACGGCTGTCGCGCGACCGAGGTCACTAACTAAGCAACGAGTATGTTTTGACCTTCAATCAAGCATGTTTTGACCTTCAATCAAGCATGTTTTGACCTTCAATCAAGCATGTTTTGAACAAGCAAACAGCCTCCATTGACTTGCATCTCAATAACATAACTTTCCGACCTGTGCGGTTGGAACTAACGTGTTTACGCTGCAAACTCGGTCTGTTTCATCCCTTTTGGAACGCTGCGCGTCTAAGGCGCTTCGGGGATTTCTGTTTATCCCTGGTCACACGACCTCGTGAGCAGGGGCAAGCGATGAACTGCTGGGGTCTCCAAACAAAAAAACGTGAGAAAAGGTTTGGCTATCCCATAAAATCGTTGTAAATTTGCAGACGAATTGCGAAAATTATTTTAATTATTTTTTAAAAGATGAAGAGACAACTATTACTGGGCGACGAAGCCATAGCATTGGGCGCACTCCATGCCGGACTCTCCGGCGTGTATGCCTACCCCGGCACACCGTCGACCGAAATCACTGAGTTTATCCAGGGCAGCGCCTTGGCGAAGGAACGCGGCGTGCATTGCCGCTGGTCTACCAACGAGAAGACGGCCATGGAGGCCGCACTGGGCATGTCGTTCATGGGCAAGCGGGCCCTGGTGTGTATGAAACACGTGGGACTGAATGTCTGCGCCGACCCGTTTGTCAACAGCGGCATGACGGGCGTCAACGGCGGACTGGTGGTCCTCGTGGCCGACGACCCGTCGATGCACTCCTCGCAGGACGAGCAGGACTCGCGCTTCTACGGCAAGTTTGCCATGGTGCCCACGCTGGAGCCAAGCAACCAGCAGGAGGCCTACGACATGATGGCTTTCGCCTTCGACTACAGCGAGCGTGTGTGCCTGCCCGTATTGATGCGCGTCACCACACGCATGGCCCACAGCCGCGCCGTGGTAGAGTGTGCCGACGTGGCGCGTCAGCAGAACGACCTTAACTACAACGCCGAGGCGAAGAACTGGGTGCTGCTGCCCGCCAACGCCCGCCGCCGCAACGACAAGGTGACGGCACAGCAGGCAGAACTGGAGGGCGATGCCGCCAACTCTGCCTATAACATATATATAGAGGGGCAGGACAAGTCGATGGGCATCATTGCCAGCGGCATAGGCTTCAACTACGTGAACGAGTGCTTCCCCGGCGGAAGCCCCTACCCCATCCTGAAAATTTCTCAATATCCGATACCTAAGAAGTTGGTGAAACGCCTTTGCAGTGAGTGTTCCAGCGTCCTGGTGGTAGAAGAGGGACAGCCGTTTATCGAGGACATGCTTCGCGGCTTGCTCGACGACAAGAAGATAAAAGGAAAGATGACAGGTGAACTGCCCCGCACGGGTGAGTTGACCCCCGACCTTGTAAAGCAGGCACTGTCTAACCTCTCACCCCTCACCTCTCACCTCTCACCCCTGGAAGAGTCCTTCGCCCCCTGCGAGGACGTGGTGCCCCGCCCGCCCGCACTATGCCAGGGCTGCGGCCACCGCGACGTGTATGCCGCGCTCAACGAGGTGCTGAAGGAGTATGACAACCCGCGCGTCTTCGGCGACATCGGCTGCTATACGCTCGGCTTCCTGCCGCCCTTCCGCGCCATACACTCGTGCGTCGACATGGGCGCCTCGATCACCATGGCCAAGGGTGCTGCCGATGCAGGCCAGTGGCCCGCCGTGGCCGTCATCGGCGACTCTACGTTTACGCACAGCGGCATGACGGGCCTGCTCGATGCCATCAACGAGAACGCCGACATCACCGTCATCATCTCTGACAACCTCACCACGGGCATGACGGGCGGTCAGGACTCTGCCGGCACGAATAAGTTCGAGGCTATCTGCCGCGGACTGGGCCTGAGCGACGAGCACCTCCGCGTGGTAGTGCCCCTGCCGAAGAACATGCCGGAGATCACGCAGGCCATCCGCGACGAGATCAACTATCACGGCACCAGCGTCATCATACCCCGCCGCGAGTGTATGCAGACACTACAGAGACACCTTAAACAGAAGAAAGCAGCAGATAAATAATAACCTAACGCTAAAGCGTCTTACAAAAAACAAATAAAAACAAGAAAAACAAATAAAAACAATTTTCTTATAAAAACAAATAAAAACAATTTTCTTATAAAAACAAATAAAAACAATTTTCATGTAAATTCGTATGTTTGAGACGAGAGAATTAGAAACGGACTTGAAGGTAAAACTGAAACATTTTGTCTTTGATGTAATAGGTTGCTGTCAGGCTGTACACCAAGAACAGGGACCGGAATTGGCAGAATATGTTTATCAGGACTCCCTGAAGATTGCTTTCGACCAAGCAGGCATCAAATATGTGAAGGAATATTACTTCAGGCCCTCTTTCAGGGGTATAGAACTACCACATAGGCTCTTTGTTGATTTCCTTTGTAAGGACAAAATCTTTCTTGAATGTAAAGCCATTGAGAAAATAGGAATACACGAACGCCTGCAACTATGGAACTATATGCGAACGGCAGGAGTAAGGATAGGTATTCTATACAATTTTGCTCCCACCATGGATGAATGCGAGAAATACTATTTTGACCCGGAGTCTCGTACAATAAGTTTTTTTAATGATAGAAAAGATATTGTTTTTATTTGTTTTTCTTGTTTTTATTTGTTTTTTGTAAGACCGCTTGCGGTAAAAATTTAAAATAATAATGAAGACTGACATTATACTTTGCGGCGTGGGAGGTCAAGGCATCCTCTCCATCGCCACCATCATCGGCGAAGCCGCCATGAACGAGAACCTTTACATCAAACAGGCCGAGGTGCACGGCATGAGCCAGCGCGGCGGCGACGTACAAAGCAACCTGCGCATCAGCAGCAGCCCCATAGCCAGCGACCTCATACCCAAGGGCGGCGCCGACGTCATCATCTCCATGGAACCCATGGAGGCCCTGCGCTACCTGCCCTTCCTCTCCAAGGACGGCTGGATCATCACCAACAGCGCACCCTTTGTCAACATTCCCAACTATCCTGACATGGCGGTCATCAACGCCGACCTGGACCGGTTGCCACACGTCGTACGCATCGACATTGAGCAGATGGCCAAGGACAACGGCGTGCCACGCTCGGCCAACGTCATCCTCCTGGGTGCCGCCCAGAAGGCCCTCGGCATAGAGTACACCAAACTGGAGGATGCCATCCGCCGCGTCTTCGCCCGCAAGGGTGAGGCCGTCGTAGAGGCCAACATCAAGGCACTGGCCCTCGGGCGCGATGCATGACCTTTCCGGGTACTTGACGTATGACAAGAAAGAGAACAAACGGCAGAGGGGAAATAAAAATGTAAAGAAAATAATTGCATAATTAATTGATTTTTATTAATTTTGCGCCCGAAATCTGCCTCTATTATACACACTATTATAAAAAACACAGATTATTAACAAAAAATATTACGAAAAAGAACAGAAAAAAGAGTAAAAGAAAACAGGCTCATCCGTTAAATGCATCTATGACAATTTTTGAGAGGATATAGAAAGATGCCGGAAAATTCGTATCTTTGTGGTGGTCTAAACAACAATAGATATGAATACCGACATCTTAATTCATGCATTTGGCGTCTCCAAGCAG
>JAFSYY010000109.1 GCA_017455845.1 Prevotella sp.
GTAGGTGAACTCGGTGAACGACAGGCCGTCGCGGGCCGTACCGTTCAGGCGCTGCTGCACGCTCTCCTTGGCCATCATATAGTTTACGGTGATGTGCTTACCCACCTCGCGGGCAAAGTCGAGGAAGGTAAAGTCTTTCATCCAGTCGTAGTTGTTCACCATCTCGGCGCGGTTGTTGGCTGGGGCTTCTGAGGCTTCTGGGTCTTCGAAGTCTAAGAACTTGGCCACCTGGCGCTTGATGCACTCCTGGTTGTGGCGCAGCGTCTCGTCGTTGAGCAGGTTACGCTCCTGACTCTTGCCGCTGGGGTCGCCGATCATACCCGTGGCACCACCCACGAGGATGATGGGCTTATGGCCACAACGCTGCAGGTGGCGCAGCATCATGATACCGCACAGGTGTCCGATGTGCAGTGAGTCGGCCGTGGGGTCAGTGCCCAGATAGGCCGTTACCATCTCTTTCTGGAGCAGTTCCTCTGTTCCTGGCATAATCTGTGCCAGCATACCGCGCCAGCGCAGTTCTTCTACAAAATTCTTTCTCATTAGTATCTGTTCTTTTCTGTTGTTTGCTAAAGTGCGTGCAAAGGTAATAAAAAAAGTTGAAAGTAGACTGTTGATAGTTGAAAAAATGCTGCGGCAGCAAGAAAAAGTTAAAAAAACAAGTTTCGCAAGTGCTCAACTTTCAGTAGTGTTGTAAACCCACCTCAACAGGAAATAGAAGGCGGTGCCGAAGAAGAGGCCGGCAATGGCATCGATAGCATAGTGGGCCTGGATATAGAAGGTGCCGAAGAAAAGGAGAATGGCAAAAGGCAGGAGGATGAAAAACAACTTCCTGTTTTTTGTCTCCCATGCCAGCCACATCGCAATGGTGGCCACACCCACATGACTGCTGGGGAAAGCACCCGTGGGGCGCTCGCCGGCGTCATGGGCAATGACCAGGGCCTTGTACATCGGTCCGTCTTCCCAGCCGGGGATGGGCAGGATGAAGTCACGGTTGAGGACATCAAACTCAATGGTGTCGAAGTAATTGCCGATATTGGGGAAGATGCCCTGCACTATCTGGTCGGTGCCCACGGCCTTGAAATAGAACTGCGGTCCGACGACGGGCAGGAAGATAAAGATGAGATAGAACAGGAAGAACGATGCCACGATGATGAACGCCGTGCGCTCGAAATGCTCATAACGGAAGAAGAAGAAAAACACCGTGACACAGACGAACAGCGGATAATAACTGACGTAGCCCATCGACAACAGTTCGCTGACGATAGGATGTGAGAAGGTTTGACAGAACAGCAACGCCGGCTGGAAACCGAAGAGCGACTGCTCGTAGCCTGCGAAGAGGTGGTCGAGATTAGGGAAGATGCGGTTCATCTCGTAAGTGTCGGGGTACCACCACGAGAGCAGCAGCAACTGCCCCGCCACGCGAAACAGCACCGTCAGCCTGCTGGGATAAAGGCGGTAGACGCCCCACAAGGCCAGCGTCAAGATGACGGCCTGCGCCCTGAACCACAGCATCTCCGTGGGGTGGGCAAGGCGCACCCATGTCACCAGAATAAAAATGGTGGTAAACAGCGTGTAGCCCATCGTGGCCCACTCTACTGCCAACAGTCCCTTGCGAGACTTCTTCTCAGCAACAAACAGATTCTTAAAAAACTTCTTCAATCCCTAACTCTTAACTCTTAACTCTCAACTCTCAACTCTCAACACTTAACTCTCAACTCTCAACTCCTACAGCCATCCGTTCTCCTTATACCATTTGATGGTCAGGGGCACACCCTGTTCCAATGTGTATTTGGGCTCATAGCCCAGTTCACGACGTGCCGGCTCAATGTCGCAGCGCCAGTTGCGCTGTTTCAGGATGTGGTACTTGTCGTTGTTCAGGGCCGAGATCTTACCCGTCAGATGCCCCCATTTATCACCAAAGAAGGTGATGATGCGCAGCAGCCAGATAGGTGCCGTGATACGTATCCACCACGGGTTGCCCAACTCCTTGCGTATCAGGTTCGAGAAGGTGGCCGACTGGTACACCTCGCCGTCGGAGAGGAAATACTTGCGACCTGTCTGTCCCTTCTCGCAGGCTAGGAACACGGCCTGCACCACGTCGAGGACATAGACGAAGGTGATGTCCTGCTGCTGATAGCCCACGGCAAAGTCGCTATGCTGCTTGATGCTCTTCGCCATCAGGAAATAGTCGCGCTCACGCGGGCCGTAGACACCCGTGGGACGCAGGATGACGTAAGGGAAGGGAGAGGTGGGAGAAAAGACTCTTTCCAACCACTGCTCGGCCTCGAGTTTACTCTTGCCATACTCCGTGTTGGGCTGCGGCGTGTCGGTCTCTTTAATGTCCGTATAGGGCTGCTGCTCGTGGATGGCTCCGAAGACGCTCAGTGAACTTAGGTAGACAAAGCGTTTCAGGGGCATCTTCAGGTTGACGAGTGCCTGCACCAGGTTCTTCGTCCCTTCCGTGTTGATACGTCGGAAGTCGCTGGTGTTCAAGCATTTCGTCACACCGGCAGCATGTACCACATAGTCAAACTGATGACCTTTCAGTTGTTCTTCCAACTGCTGCTCACTGCTCAGGTTTAGTTCAATGAAATGGATGCGCCCGTCCTGCAGGAAGTCACGCTTGCTACTCCCTCTGACGGCTGCCCAGGTCTCCATGCCCCTGCGCAGGGCCTCCTCCACGATAAACGACCCGATGAATCCGCTGGCTCCAGTAATCAGTATTTTCATACTTTTAAATGAGGAATGAGGAATACATGCCGCATGGTCATTTCTCATTTTTTCATTTACATTTCTCATTTCTCATTTCTCATTTCTCATTTGCGATAGCACTAAATTTCTCATTTGCGATAGCACTAAATTTCTCATTTGCGATAGCACTCAAAGATCTGCTCCACGTCCTTGCTGGCCATGCGCGGGGTGAACAGGCTGACAAGTATGACCACCGGGAAGCCGCCCAACATGGCGATGGCACCGCAGTCGATGGGGTTGACGGGGTTGCCAAGGAGCATGTTGACCACCGTGATACCCACGCCCCAGACGAAGCAGGCCCACACAGAGGCGGTGGTGACGCCCTTCCAGTAGAGGCCCAGCATGAAGGGTGCCAGGAAGGCACCTGCCAGTGCGCCCCAGGAGATACCCATCAACTGGGCGATAAACGTGGGCGGGTTGAGGGCTATAAGTACCGAGATGGCAATGAAGAAGATAATCAGCACGCGCATGATGACCACCTTGCGGCGCTCTATCTTCTCGGCTACAATATCATCGATGGCACCGTCTTCCACCTCGCCGGCCACCGACTTCTTGTCGCGGTAGATCAGGTCGAGGGTCATCGTCGACGACGAGGTGAGCACCAGCGAAGCCAACGTCGACATCGATGCCGAGAGCACCAGCACCATGACCAGTCCGATGAGCAGGTCGGACGAGACGGCCTGGTCGAGCATGGTGGGGATGATGTCGTCAAACTTATAACTATGGCGTGCCTCGTTCCAGGCCGGCTCGCCAAACAGACGTCCGAAGCCTCCGAGGAAATAGCAGCCGCCAGCCACCACGAACGCAAAGAGGGTGCTGATGATGGTGCCGCGACGGATGGCGCTCTCGTCGGTGATGGAGTAGAACTTACCCACCATCTGCGGCAGGCCCATCGTGCCCAGCGAGGTGAGCACGACGACACCGAGGAGGCTCATCGCATTGGGACCGAACCACGAGGCGAAGTCGCCAGGCTGGAAGTTCGCATAGAGCGGACTCTCCAGGTCGTGGGCCGTGGGCACGGCCTCTTTCATCTTGTTGAAGGCCTCCACCAGTCCGCCCTGGGCGTTGAGCACCACCACGATGACCGACACGATGCCAAAGAGCATGACGATGCCCTGGATAAAGTCGTTCATGGCCGTGGCCTTATAGCCGCCCAGAATCACATAGACAGCCGTGAAGATGCCCATGAGTATGATGCAGTATTCGTAGGGGATATGGAACCCCATGTCAAAGAGTTTCGAGATACCGCTATAGACACCTGCCGTATAAGGGATAAGGAACACAAAGGCGATGACGGAAGCCACCACACGCAGGCCCTGGCTCTGGAAGCGTGTGCCGAAGAAGTCGGGCATGGTGCGGCTCTCTATGTGCTGCGTCATCAGTTTGGTGCGCCGCCCCAGCAGCAACCAGGCCAACAGCGAACCTATCACGGCATTGCCGATGCCTATCCACGAACTGGCAAGGCCGTATTTCCATCCGAACTGTCCGGCATAGCCTACGAAGACCACTGCCGAGAAATAACTGGTGCCGAAGGCGAAAGCCGACAGCCAGGGGCCTACGGCACGGCCGCCCAATACAAATCCGTCAACACTGCTGGCCTGCTTGCGGGTATAAATGCCCACACCTATCATCACGGCCAGGAAAACAATCGTTAAAAGAACTTTGATGATCATTGCTGTTTTCTCGTTATTACATTATTGCGGTAGCAAATTCTTCACTCTTCACTCTTCACTTAAAACGCCACCTGCACCTGTGCCTGCAGCCAGTTGTAGTCCTTCGAAGAGATCTTCTCGCCGCACATACAGCGGGTGTACTGCAACTGCACGCGGCATTTCTTGTAGAACCAATACTGCAGACCCAGCGTCAGGTTGGTCTGGTCCCAGCCATCTACCGTGGTGTTGCGGTCGAAGGTCTCGCCGCTAGCCACGATGTCGAGAGCGTCGTAGACGGGGATGCATGTGGTCACATAGCCGCCACGGCTGCCCACGTCGCCATCCTTGCCGCCCAGCCACTCTGCACGGATGCTGGCGGGGCGTGCCTCCTTATACTGTCCCTTGCTGTAAGCGGCTGTCTTGTATTCGGCACCCACGCTATAGCGGTTGCGCTTGTAGTCCTGGCCCTGCGCGATGGTGTTCCACGCGGCAGAGTCCATGGCGCAGCCTGTGCCCAGGTAGCCGGAGCCCACGATGCGCAGGCCGTCGATGGGGCGCAGTTCCAGTTTGGCGATAAAGTCTTTCTTGTTGTTCTGGTCCTTGCGGTTGATGCCCTGGCCGCTCATCAGTGCCAGTTCATAGTGCACCTTATTATTAATAATGTCGCCAAAGACCATCAGGCCCTGGTCGCGACCGTAGTTCACGCCGTTCAGCGGGTCGGGACCCTCGCCGGCCAGGTAGAGCACGGCCTGCGAATAGACGTCGATGAGTTCCAGTTGCGTGGGCGACATGGGGTTCTCCATGGTGTAATTATGTTTGAACTGTCCCAGGCGGACGGTCAAGGTGTTATCCTTTGTCACGCGGTAGTCGGTGTAGAACTCCTGCGGCACACTGGAAAAATCGTGCATGAAGAGGAACGACCAGCGGTCGGTGATGCGTGCCTTGGCCCATAGCAACGTGCGCTTCAGGTTGTAGGAGTTGGTCTTCTGACCGTTGATGTCCTGATAGGCCCATCCTCCCTGTGCGTAGCCGTTGAACGTGATGCGGCTGGTGAAATCCTTCATCCAGTCAATGTCTGCATCTTTCTGCTGTTGTTGTCCCATTGCTGCCGTGCTGCTAAAGACAGCCAGCATGACGGCGAGTGTTGCCGTCGTCATTTTTTGCCATTTCATACCGTGTGACTAATTTAGTTTAGTTAAAAATATTGAAATTCGGCTGCAAAGGTAACTATTATTTTTGTTATAGCAAAAAAATGACGGACATTTTCGTACCTTTGCCACTGATTTAGAAAACTAATATACAAAAAAATAAATAAATAGCGACTTTTTATTAACTTTTAAACAAACAAAAAACTATGAACAAGAAATTTGTTATTGGCGACCGCCTGAAGGACGAATGGATCTCGGTGCTCGATACCGAGAAAAAGAAACTGGAGTTCACCAACCATCTGGCCAGTGCCAAGGAGTACCTGCACTATGAGGATGCCATGCAGCAACTGAGGACGATCCGCGAGACAGGCTATTTCAGCGACCTGCAGGTCTACGTCACCGACGAGGGCAAGGCCTATAAACTGGAAGAGCGCGACACACTGCCCGTCTAAAACTATGAATTATGAACTATGAACTGAAAAAACTATGGATGGTAGTGGTGGCCCTCGCGCTGCTGCTACCATTGCAGGCTAAGAAGAAGGTTGCCAAACAGCAGACCGAGCGCGAATACTGGTGCGAGCAGGCCTGGAAGATGGCACAGCCCGTGCTGGAGAACATGGCCAAGGGTGAACTGCAGAAGAACATGCAGACGGAGTTCTCGCCCTCGTTCGACAACCGCAACCGTAAGGTGGTGTATATGGAGACCTTCGGCCGCCTGATGGCCGGCATCGCCCCGTGGCTCGCCCTGCCCGACAGCGCGTTCGGCGGTACGTCCGCCGATGTCAAGGAACTCGAGATGCGCCGCCAACTGCGTCAGTGGGCCCTCGCCTCCTATCAGCACAGCGTCGACCCGCAGTCGCCCGACTATCTCTGCTGGGGCGTCAGCGGCCAGAACCTGGTCGATGCCGCCTATATCGCCGAGTCGTTCATCCGTGCTTACGATGCCCTGTGGGTGCCGCTCGACAACGTTACCAAGCAGCGGTATATCACGGAGTTCAAGAAACTGCGCGCCATAGAGCCGCCCTACACCAACTGGTTCCTCTTCTCCAGCGTCATTGAGAGTTTCATCGCCAAGGCCGAGGGTCTGAAGGAATACGACGACTTCCGCGTGATGACCACGATCCGCAAGGTGGAGGAATGGTATATAGGCGACGGCTGGTATGCCGACGGCCCTGTCTTCGCCTTCGACTACTACAGCAGTTACGTCTTCCACGCCATGTATCTGGAGACCCTTCAGAACATGATCGATGCGAAGGCCAACACCCGCCTGGAGTATAAGAAGTACTACGACCGCGCCCTGAAGCGTGCACAGAAATACAGCATCATCCTCGAGCGTTTCATCTCGCCCGAGGGCACCTTCCCCGTCATAGGCCGCTCCACGCCCTACCGCATGGCTGCCATGCAGCCCCTGGCCCTGATGGCCTGGTATCAGACCCTACCCAAGGAACTGAGCAACGGACAGGTGCGCAGTGCACTGACGCAGGTGATGCACCGCATGTACGACCAGCAGCAGAACTACAACGAGGGCGGCTTCCTCACCATCGGCTTCTGCGGCCACCAGCCCGAGACCGCCGACTGGTACACCAACAACGGCTCGCTCTATATGACCAGCCTCTCGCTGATGCCCCTCGGCCTGCCTGCCACCCACGACTTCTGGACCTGCCCTGCCGAGCCATGGACGCAGGTCAAGGCCTGGAACGGCCAGCCCTTCCCCAAGGATCACCGCTGGGCCGACGACATCCAGACCAAGGATCGCTGGTAGCCAACCATTAGCAGCACTTCCGCTCCATAACAAAAAGCCTGCTTGCCGATTGGCGAGCAGGCTTTTACTTCATAAAACACACGGTCGTCTTCGTCTGGCATCGCCTCAGCAAAATCCACCCTTGATGCGTTAATACCATATTCAATGATATGAGAAATCAGAGCATTGGCAACCTCCGGACGAATTGGATTGTGCGTTTGCTCGCAGAGTTCATCAAACTGCGATTTCATCTCTGAGTCCAATCTTACTGTAATTGCCGACTGTGCCATAATTCATTCGATGTTATGTTGATGTCTATTTCCTGCCTCGTTCTTGAGTCATACTAGTTGTCTCGCGTTTTGTAGTTACCTGGACGGCCATCGATGGTGATACGCAGGATGCGCTTGCCCTTCTTTAAACAGTCGAATTGCGGATTAATGATGAGGTCGCAATTGTATTTGCGGCGAGCCTCTATCTCGGCCAACCGTTTTGCCTCATTCTCCGCACCCCCGAAACTTGAGTTAAGAAAAAGGCAGCCCTCAGCGGACTACATGGACGCTGAGCGTTTCCTTGTCAAACGCAATTTCTTTGGTGCGCTCTATAAACTGGCCCAGCACGCCGCCCTGGGCCAGTTCACGGGGCGTGCCTATATGCAGGGCCACGGCTCCTGTGTCAGGTGCTTCTGCTGCTGTGCCTGGCACTTTTCCGCTGGCATCCCTTTCCTTGGCCTCCCTCTGCATCAGCCACACGGTGTCGGCCACCTGCAGCGCCAGTTCCAGGTCGTGGGTGGAGAGGAATACCGTCTTCTGCGCTGTTCGGCTGATGCGGCTCAGCAGGAGCAGCATGTCCACCTTGCTGGGATAGTCGAGGAAAGCCGTCGGCTCGTCTAAATATATAATAGGTGTCTGCTGCGCCAGGGCCTTGGCTATCATTACCTTCTGCCGCTCGCCGTCGCTCAGTGTGGGCACCAGCCTGTGTCTCAGGTGGCCGATGCCAATCAGGCTGATGGCCTCGTCGCAGGCCTGGCGGTCGTCGCTGCCCAGTCGGCCCCAGAAGCCGGTATAGGGGGCACGCCCCATCTCCACCAGTTCCTTCACCGTCATCTGCTGCACGTCGGGCTTCTCCGTGAGCACGATGCCGATGGTGCGTGCCAGTTCGTGGTCGCTGAACGTCTCCAGGTTCCTCATTTCTCCTTCGTCCTTTGTCCTTCGTCCTTCGTCCTTCGTCCTTCCTCCTTCGTCCTTCCTCCAGCAATAGATGTTCCCCGCCAGTTTGGGCTGGAAGCCCGACAGCGTGCGCAGCAGCGTGGACTTCCCCACGCCGTTGTCACCCAGCAGGCATGTCAGGCAGCCGCTGTTGATGGTGGCCGACAGCCCGTTGGCGACGGCATGGATGCCCTGTCTCGTCTTATAACCGATGCTCAGATCCTCAAGTATGACCGATGCTTTCATGAGTGTCAGAATATATCACGTATCAGGATGTCCCATACGGCGATGATATGGCAGATGCTGCCCGCCAGTACGCAGAAGTGGAACACGGTGTGCATGTATCGCTTTTTGTTGAACGAATAGAAGACGGCACCGGTGATGTAGAAGACGCCCTCGAGGATGATCCACACGAAGGCGTTGGTCGACACGGCGTTGAGCAGGGGCTTGAAGGCCGCCAGCACGCTGAGGCCCATGATGCAGAAGCAGAGGGTCTCAATGTTTGAGTGGTCTTTCAGGTGGACGAAACTGATGATGGTGCCCACCACTGTACACAGCCACACGAAGGTGAAGAGCATCCACCCCCAGTAGCCGTCCTCGCGCATGGCCATCAGCGTGATGGGCGAGTAGGAGCCGGCGATGTGCCAGTAGATGGCGGCATGGTCCCACTTGCGTAGCACGCCCTTCCACCTGTTCTGCTCGTTGAGGGCGTGATAGATGGTCGATGCCAGGTAACTGCCGGTCATGCCGAGGAGGTAGAGCCCCACGCCGATGCCTGCCCACATGCGGTCCATGTTGCCCAGGCATACCACGATGATGAACGCGATGCCCACCGCCCCGGCCATCATCGCGCCGCCGGCGTGGGTCCATGTGTTCCAGACCTCTTCCTTCCTCGTATATTCTATCGCCATTAAGAATTATGCATTAAGAATTATGCATTATGCATTATGAATTATGCATTAACCAAGATAAAGTCCAGTTGGCGCTTCTCGATGTTGGCGCGTGCCACCTTGATGCGCACGGCATCGCCCAGTTGGTACTTGCGGTGGTGGCGCCGGCCCACGAGACAGTAGTTGCGCTCGTCGAACTCATAGTAGTCGCCGTCGAGGTCGTGCATGCCCACCAGACCCTCGCAGTGGTTCTCGTCGATCTCGCAGAAGATGCCATACGACTGCACGCCGCTGATATGGGCGTCGAACTCCAGGCCCACCTTGTCGGCCATAAACTCCACCATCTTGTACTTGATGCTGTCGCGCTCGGCGTTCTGGGCGGTCTGCTCCATCTCGCTGCAGTGCTCGCAGAGTTCCTCATAGCGTTCCTGGTTGACACTGCGCCCGCCGTCCTGGTAGCGGGTGAGCAGGCGGTGCACCATGGTGTCGGGATAGCGGCGGATGGGCGAGGTGAAGTGGGTGTAGTAGTCGAAGGCCAGGCCGTAGTGCCCGATGTTATGGGTCGAGTATTTTGCTTTCATCATGGCGCGGAGCGTCAGCGTCTCCACCAGTTTCTGCTCGCGCTCGCCCTGTGCCTCCTCCATGAGTTTGTTCAGGTTCTTCGAGATGGCGCCGCGTGTGCCGCTGGTCTTCACCTTATAGCCGAAGGGTGCCAGTGCCGTGCGCAGGTTCTCCAGTTTCTGCGGGTCGGGCTGGTCGTGGATGCGGTAGACGAAGGTCTTGGACGATTTACTATTTGACGATTTACTATTTACTATTTTGGCTGCGCCGATAAATTCCGCCACGGTGCGGTTGGCCAGGAGCATGAACTCCTCGATGAGTTGGGTGGCATCGGTCGATTTCTTGAAGTAGCAGCGCGTGGGGTGGCCGTCGTCGTCGATGTCGAAGTGCAGTTCCTCGCGGTCGAACTTCACCGCACCGTTCTTGAAGCGGCGCTCGCGCAGTTTCTTCGCCATCTTGTCGAGGACTTTAAGTGAAGAGTGAAGAGTGAAGAGTGGAGTGCTCGACCTCTGGTCGCTCGCTACCGTAGGCACGCAAGAATTTGCTTCCGCCGTTGTCTTTCCTTCCAAGATGTCTTGCACCTCTTCGTAGGCAAACCGCCTGTCGCTCCTGATGATGGTATGGGCCAGGTGCCAGTCCTTGATGTTGGCTTCCTCGTCAAGCACGAAGATAACGCTGTAGCACAGTTTCTCTTCGTCGGGTCGCAGCGAACAGATGAAGTTACACAGACGCTCGGGCAGCATGGGGATGGTGCGGTCTACCAGATAGACACTGGTGGCCCGCTGCTCGGCCTCGCGGTCGATGATGCTGCCCTCTGTGACATAGTGGGATACGTCGGCAATGTGGACGCCAACCTCGTATAATTGAGAATTGAGAGTTGAGGATTGATTAATTCTCAATTCGGAATTCTCAATTCTCCTGATACTCAGCGCATCGTCGAAGTCCTTGGCATCCTTCGGGTCGATGGTGAAGGTGAGCACGTCGCGGAAATCCTCGCGGCGGGCTATCTCCTCGGGCGTGATGCCGGCATCGATCTTCTGGGCGGCATCCTCCACGCGCTTCGGGTACTTATAGGGCAGGCCATACTGAGCCAGGATGGCGTGCATCTCCACGTTGTTCTCGCCCTGCTTTCCAAGGACATCGACGACCTCGCCGACGATGTTCTTCGACTCGGCCGATGGCCACTGTGTGATCTTCACCACGGCCTTCTCGCCCGTCTTGCCGCCCTTCAGTTTCTTTTTGGGAATGAGGATATCGCTCACAAAGAAGTTGCCCTCGGCGTTCAAGAAGGCATAGTCCTTCTCCACCTGCAGGATGCCCACGGCCTGGTCGTGCTTGCGCTCCAGTATCTCGGTGACGATGGCCTCCTTGATATGGTTCTGGCGACGTGCCATGAAGGCCACGCGCACGCGGTCGCCATTGAGGGCGAACATCGAGTTGCGCTCGGCCACGAAGACGGGCTTGCCGCCGTCGTCGGGCTGGAACGAGTTCTTGCCGTTGGCCTTGCGGATGAACGTGCCCTCCTGCACCTGCGTCTTCATGTTCAGTTTATAGGCGCTGTCGCCAACCTTCGACAGCCAGTCCTCCCACGCCATCTCCTCTATCACGTCGACAGCCAGCATCTTGGCAGGGTGGGTGTCCAGTTTCAGGGCCTTGAATATCTGCTTGAAACTCAGCGTCTCGCCCGGGTGGGCCTGGAACAGGGCCTGCAGCGCATCGGCCACCATCCGTTTGTTCAGTCGTTTTCCTCCTCTTTTCATAATGTGTGCACCTTATATATGGTTAAATAAAAAACTGCTGCAAATATAAGAAAAAAGCATGAGACCGCCAAACGTTTCACGCTAAATTCCTGTTTTTTCATGATAAAAAAACATGCCGGGCTTCACAGTCCGGCATGTTCGTTCACTTTATTAAAACTTTATTTAATCAAAAGAGTCTCTTCGCCCCTGAACTTCCCAGCCCGTAGGTGGGACGGCTCTTTTGTCTTTCGCGTTTGCAAGGTGTGGGCTGCCTTAATGTAAGGTTTATTGGAAAAACAGATAAAAACCAGCAAAACAGATAAAAACCACTATTGTTTTTTCCCTGTTTTTCAGGTTTTCTCCTGTTTTTCAAAAAACTAACTCACACGGAATCTTGCAGAATCCCATTTGTTTAGTCAGAGACCCCACCCCTGCCCCTCCCCTTGGAAGGGAGGGGAGTGCCATGCGGCATGATTCGCGGCGGCCTCCGGCGGTAGCCACTCTCCTCTAACGCTTCCTCTTCTTGCGTCCCTTCAGTGGCAAGCGCCCGCAAGCGGTCGAGCGGAAGGGAGGGGAGTGCCATGCGGCGTGATTCGCGGCGGCCTCCGGCGGTAGCCGCTCCCCTCCCTTCCAAGGGGAGGGGTAGGGGTGGGGTCTGTAACTAATCCGCACTCTTGCAGAATCCTTTTGGGTTCTTGATTTTTGCTAGAATAAATCTGAATCAGGGAGCATAAGAAGGTCCTGCGGCCTGAACGATGTTTATGGTAGTCGTCGAAGTTGCACCAGCAGATTCGGTGAGGGTGATAGTGCCAGTAGCCTGAGCAGCACTTTCACCATTTGCAGCCAATGTACACTCTATAGTTACTACACCTGATGTAGGAGTTGTGGTGATTTCGGAACCATTAGTACCCAGTATCTTCACACCAGACAGATTACCTGCGGGAGACAAAGAGGCAGCAAGTGTACTGCCAGAAGTCAGTCCACTTACAGCGATTTTGTAAGTTCCTGCTGCATTGTATGCTTCGTTGAAGTTATATGTGCTTCCCTTGATCACGTTGCCGAGTAAAGTGTTTCCACCATCTCCCCATGCATCAACAGTAACTGTGACAAATCTGATTTCTGCACCTTCGAGGATGGGGTCAAGGTCGGAGTTTGTGTCTTGGTTGTCGGAATAATAGCCACCACCTGCAAGATCCACAATAAAGGTGTATTTATAGCCAGGATTCATGGTCATTTTGGGCAAGGGCCAAATAGCGGTAACCCATTTGTCAGCGGTACCAGCGATGTAAGCATCATTAGTCGGGTTCTGAATCTTCAGTTGAGCAGAAATGTAAGATCCTTCAAATAACGATCCTTCGGTTTCGGGGGTTGTAGAGTAGTCGTGAGCAGTTGTACCACTATAGGCATCTTGTACAGCGAATGTCTGAGGAATCAGAATCATTTCATTATCAGTTGTAACAATTGGTTTCGCCACTGATGCAGATGCTCCAAGGATATTATAGCCATCATCCGTCTTCATGGTTAAAGAGTAGGATACGTTCTGAGAACCAGTCCAACTCCAATAAGTGTATGCAAGTGTTCCAGTATTATTAACATCTGTACTGGTTCCTGTGTCATTACCTCCAGTATAATTGAATGTACCAGTTCCATACAAGTTACCAATAGCAACGTTGCCAACGGTGAACTTCAGATTTGGGTTGGTATTCTTGATCATGATAGCAACTTTTGACTCTGCATGACTAAAGTTAAGGGGTACACCATTTGTCCCATAGGTGTTTGAACCTGCAGCATAAGGAGATGAAGGATCCCATGTTCCTGCTTTTGTTCTGTTATTGGTATTTGCGAACACCAAGTCTGTCTGTCCTGAAGCAGAGGTTGCAGATGACAATGGGGCAGGTGTCACAACAAAACTTTTTTCCGTAGCAGTATGCGTCACCTGAGCAGGAATGCTGGCAGCCCATGCATAGAAGTTAAGTGCTCCGTCAGCAGGCCAATAATATTTATTGGCAGAATTGTAGGAATTAGAACTACTATTCCATGAAAATTCTGTTTCAGGAAAATAGTTGGCACCCTCTGTACCGGCTGCATAAACATTGGCAAATACTTTAATGCCTAATGTCTTAAGGCCATAAGTAGAATTGTCAGCCACCACGTCTGATGCTCGTGTCATGTTACTCACCACCGGTCTGAAACTGATAGCATTGGCATCGATGGCACCCTGGTTCACCTCTACCACCTCGTCGTTGCTGCAAGCGGCGAGCGCGAGGGCGGCCGCTGCGAAGAAGAAAAGTCTCTTTTTCATAATCAATTATTGTTTTTAAGTTAATAAATATATGCGCACTTATAGAAGAGCCGTCACAAAGTGTGGAAGCGCCTCTCGCGTACATATATATTATATAAGGACACAAAAAGAGCGCAGAATCGCCGCATCGTTTCTACATCTCTTAGTCGAGGTCCTAGGAAAACCATATACACAAAGATATAGGGGTACAACTATCCCACGCTTAGCGTGAGAGCCTGTAGTCCATCTTGTGCGTATAGTTGAAATTTCCTAGGTTTCGACTAACAAGACGAAGCACTTGCTTCTCGATATTTTTCCACAAAAGCCAGAGAACATGCGCCCTCCGGCGCATCGCCCCGCCCCGTCTCAGCCCTTTCTGAAGGGCAGAAAAAGGTCAGCGTGTAGATTCTCCGCTGCAAATATAGCAATAATAATGCAATCTACCAAATTTTTTGGATGAAAAAGTTAAAAAATCGCAAGCGTTGTCATTTTTTTTGATTATCATTTTTTGATAATTATGATAAAGTCGCTACCTTCATCACGTTCGAGAATGGTGAGTATTACGTCTACGACCAGTTTTTCCAACTCTGGCTGAAGAAAAGGTATTTATGAGTCCACCTGAAAAAGTCCACTGCCACTGCCTGTCTTTCTTCCTCGTTAAGACTCATAAAGCAGTTGTTTGTCTTGTTCAACATTATAATAAAACATGGCGGTAGCCCTCTGTGAAGAGGCTTTAGCCTCCTCTTGAAACCTTTCTTTCAATGGCTTAATTCTCTGAGTACTCTGTGTCCTCTGTGTTTCAAAAAACATACCAAGTCGTTATTTACCGGTTACTTAGCCAAATATTTGTCGCAAAAATCACCAAATGGTGATTGCTTTAACATCTGGTTAAACATTCAGGCCCTGAAGCGGGATGCTCCAGGGCCTGAAGAATATGTGTAAGGGGAGGGTTAGTCCTCGTCGTCCCAGCCGCTTTCGCGAGACAACTGACCGCCACTATAGGTTCCCTTGCTTCCACCACCGTTAATGGTGCCTTCACCTGTTGCAGAGCCGAAGAGCATGTGGGCCTGTGCCTCAACTTTAACAATGCTTACTGCGGGGTTGATATATTGCTTTTTCATATCTTGTTTCTCCTATTTTCTTTAATTATTTGATAACTTTCTTTCCATTCACGATATAGAGGCCCTTGGTTGGCTGGGCAACACGGCGACCCTGAAGGTCGAAGACCTCATTGGTGCGAGCCGTTGTTGCAACCTGCTTAATAGCGGTAATATCTTTGTCATCGAAAATCCATGCAACACGTGAACCACTGCCTTCACTTGCCAGAGCATTGTCAGTATGTAGATATGCCTTGCCTGCTTCAGATGTTGTTTCAGAATCTACAGAGTAAAAACCAACGCCATTTGTGTTTGCCAGCATGTAATTGTTATTGTTTGCTGCGACTGTGGTTTCTTCTACAGTAGCAACGAGCATGTTTTCACCAATTGACGTGGTACAAATCGTGGTGGGAACATCAACGCTTGCTTCGCCTTCAGCAACAAGCAGAAGACCTGTCTCTGCAGGAACCTTACCGGTAACTTTAGTCAGCACAACCTTATTGTCATTTGAAACGGTTGCGCGATAGGGGATAACATCTGTAACGTTTGTGAAATCAAGAGCGTACTCAGAAGAGAAGGTTGCATAACCAACGGAGGTAACACTGGCGTTTGCTTTAATACGATCAGAAATTGCTGTTACAGACGAGATGTCTTCATTCGAAGTTATCGTAATGTTATAAATGCCATCTTCAGAAATAACCAATGATGTGTTAGGATCTGCTTGCCAGGTCTCAGTCGATCCTTCTCTCTTCAAAACTTTCAAAAGAATTGTTTGTGCAGTAAGTTCTACATTATTAAGTGTATAAGTATATGTTCCATCACCATTTGATTTCATAAAATTTGTTGAACCATCTGAATCCCATGAAGATGAAAAAATGTCACCCGAACCAACTACAGAAAAAGTGCTATATCCGTATGTTTTGTTGTTAATGAAATTAAGGTCTTTTGTCTGGAACCCATTATTATTTGTGAAAATGAGTTTTTCAGGAGTGCGACCAGCCGAGAATGTATAAGAATAAATGTCAAAATTTTGGCCATTAATGGTCATAGAACTAGATTTTGTCATCAGAGTGCCAGGCCATGAACCACATTCCTTTCTTCCAAAAGTATAAGCATATACGGAGGAAAGTCCAGTTCCATTTACATAATAAATAGTATAAGAAGAACTCTCTTCGTCAGCATCTTCTATTCTTAGTTCCCACTTTGATTCTGATGAATTGTAAGTTGCCAAAAATTTTACTTTTGATCCACCAAAATTGCTGTAATTCAATTTTATTTGATTATCATTATTGTTATCTTGAATCCATCCGTCAGGTGCATCAAAATTTATATCTGAGAAACCTAACCAATTGTTTGCGTTATTGTTTCTGTCAACTAATTTAAATACAATATCTCCAGTAACGCTCAATTCACCTGTCAATGTTCCCGAACCAGTTAACTGAACTCCATCTCCCGAATCCCAGTTGCAGAAATCACCCTTAATGTAAACATCTGCATTTGTCTCAATCACCCCGCCTAATACGACGAGGGCTAAAAGTAATAGTTTTTTCATAATTGTTTTTGCTTTTAATCATTTAGTTAGTTATTTATTTATTTTATCATTTAATCAGTCTTGAATGAGTGGGTCACGGTTTTGAACGTGACGGGCAAAGTTTCTTGGCAAAGGTACGAATAAAGTGCGAAGGGACGGCTCTATACAAACGGGCAAAATCAATAAATGGCGCAATTTCTTGCTCTATGTCAATCGAAACGTTTCTGAAATGCCCCTGTTCTGCAATTTTTGTATTCAGGCCGAATACAACTTGTATTCAGGCTGTATACAAAAAGTATTCCTGCCGTATACAAACTGTATTCGGCAGGAATACAAGTTGTATACGGCAGGAATACGAAGTGTATACAGTTTTGATACTTCGAGCATTGTGACTTTTCCTGGCTTTGACACTTCGAGCGTTTTCGTCTGTGCTACTGCCGCTGCAGCCAGAGGGCGAAGAAGGGGTCGTAGACCGTGTAGATGCCCTTGTCCTCGGTGAGGAAGTCCTTGTCGAGGAGGCCGCGCACGGCTGCTGTCACCACGCTGACGGTCTGCAGGTGGTGGCGCTTGATGAAGGCCTTGCCCGTGATGCCTTTTGCCTTGCCCTCTCTGGCAATGGCCATGAGCACCTCGCGCTGTTTCTCGGGTGTTTTGTCGAGCAGGTCGGCGTAGGTCTCGTTGAACATGTCGAGGATATAGTTCACTGCGCCGTCAACTTTGTCGGCTGTGCAGCGACCGTTGGGTTCTGTTTTGAGAAACAGCACGTTCAGCGTGCGCTGCAGGCACGAGGTGACGGCCTCGAAGCGGCTATAGACCTGCTCTACAGCCTCGGTGTCGATTGCCTTGCCGTAATTGTCGAACTGCCGCTGCGCAAATTCAATGTATTTCTCTACGGGTATAGGGCGCAGGTTCATGATGAGTACCGACTGGTAGAAAGGTCTTGACGGCGAGGTGAAAATCTGGCCCATGAGGTGGCGCTTGCTTCCTGCAAAGATGAAGGTGGCATTGACACATTTCTGGATGTAGGTGCGAAGGGTTGCTTCGATGTTGGGTGCATCGGTGTACTTCGTGATTTGCTGGAACTCGTCGATGGCCACCAGGCAAGGCTTGTCGGCCTGAGAGAGGTACTGGAAGATCTCGTCGAGGGTGGTTTCCGGATAGTCGATATTGCCAAGGCCGAGGCTCCATGTTGGGAAGTTGTTCACATCGTAGGTGATCTCGCTGCGCAGTGAGCGCAGGATGTTGAGGAATCGCTCCCAGACGGCTTTTCCCTTTGGTTTGAGTTCCTCGAGTATGGCGCGGCCAAAGACGTTGACAAAGTCGCGCAGGCTGCTGGTGGCATAGATGTCGATATGGAAGGTGTAGTAATGGTCTTTGATGGCTGGCTGCTGGAAGCAGTGGTGAATGAGGTCTGTCTTACCCACGCGGCGTGGTGATATCAACGCCATGTTGTTGCCGTTGGTGGTGAGTTCCACCAACTGCTCTGTCTCTTTCACTCTGTCGCAGAAATACGCTGGGCCTGCATAGCCTTTTGTTACAAACGGATTGTCCATATCTTGCTGATTTTGAGGGCAAAATTACGAAATAAAAAGAAATTATCCTAAACAGGATAATCCTATTTAGGATAATTTAATAAAAAAAAGGCGGCTCCCGCGTAGAGTGGGAGCCGCCTGTTATAGCATCGGGTTTACTTCAGGAGCATCTTCTTGCCGTTGGTGATGACGAGGCCACGGTAGCCGTCGCTCACCTGCTGTCCGCTGAGGTTATAGCGCCTCTGGGGCTTGGTGGCGGGGTCGTAGGCTATGCCGTGGATGCCGCTGGTGCCTTCGGCCACGGAGAGGGTCCATCCCTGGTAGATGTCCTTGCCGCCTGCGAAGGTGACGGTGAGGAGCAGGGCATGTGGCACTGCCTCGTTGTCGAAGTCGATGCCTATGTTGGTGCCGCCGCCTTCGGCCACATCCTCTGCAAACCATTCGTTGGGGTCAACGCGTGTGAGGCCCTCTGTGTCCCAGCCGAGATAGGCCGAACTGTTGATCATGAGTTTGAAGCGGTAGAAATATTCTATCTGCTCCAGTTCCTCGTCCGAGAGTTGGAGGTTGTAGGTGAACTTGGCGTTCTTCTCCACCTCGGTGAAGAGTTGTGCCAGACCGTTCCACTCGTTGAGGTCGGAGAGTAGCGCCACGCTCTGTATCTCCACATCGGGTATCTCCACGCCGAAGTCTTCGGTGATGTCGGTGTACTTCGTCTTGCCGTCGTAGGTGAAGTAGCGGTCGGAGGCTATGTCGGCGATATTGCCTGTCTGCTGCATCAAGGCGGTGTTGCCGTTGTTGAAGATGATGTTGAACGACGATGTCTCTGCGAAGTTGAATGTCTGACACCAGAACTCTATCTCTTCGCCGCTCTTGTTGGTTTTCTTCACCTTCTCGGTCATCTGCTTGCCCGGCCATGCGCCGTTGATCTTGGTCTCTTTGCCGTTGATGGTGAACCAGCCGTAGAGGTAGGGTGCCTCGTCGGCCTGTACATAGATGGTGGCGTTGACAGCCTTTGCCGTGATGACAGCCAGGGCCATGAATAATGTAAGTAATAGTTTCTTCATACGCTTATCAATTTTTGTTTGTTTCTTTTATCACGAATAAGAGAATTGGGTGTTGTTTTTTATCACGAATTAGAGAATTGGAGAATTGGGTGTTTGTTTCTCTAATTCTCTAATTCGTGATAAAGAGATAATTAGCGGTTCAGCACCTTGCGGCCGTCGCGGACGATGATGCCACGGTAGTTGCCATTGACCTTCTGGCCCTGCAGGTTGTAGATGGCTGCTGGCTGTGCCTTGAGGCTGATTGTCGTGGCACTGATGCCGTCGGACACATTGTTGACATTGCCCAGTAGTCCGGTGGCGTCGTAGTAGCCGCCGTTCTCGAAGACGAAGTCGGCTGTCTTCGGATCCTCACCGCCGTTGTTGAAGAGGATGTTCGAGGGGAACAGGGCCTTGTCGGGCGTGTAGGTGTCGAAGAGGTCCATATAGTCGCCGGCATCCCACAGCCACACGAGGTGTCCGTTGCCGTCGTCGCCTACGCGTGTGAGCCTTGCGCCGGGCCACTCGCCGCAGAAGTTCTTCTCGCCGAGCCATGCCCAAGCACGCGGGCTGTCATAGTCTTTGTTGCCCTGGAAGTAGCAGTAGAGGTGGTCCTCAATGGGCTTTGCGCATGCGGGCAACTGTACTGGCTCGGGTGTGTAGTAGTTGCTGGTGATGTCGGTCCAGTTGGTCTCCTTGTCGCTGTTTGTCGGGTCGAAGGTGAAGTAACTGTCGTGTGTCAGGCCCTTGATGTCGGCCGTCTGCACCATTCCTTCGCCTGTGGCCACGGTCTCTCCGTTCTCGTCGGTCGTTGTGGCACCGCCGTTGTTGATGACGATGTTGACGGGCGAGGTGGCAAAGGTGCGTGTCCAGAAGGTCTTACCGTCGTCCTTGGTGACGGTGGTGGTGAGTTGTGTGCCGGGCCATGTGCCGTTGGTAGCCTGTCCGCTGCTGTTCCACGAGTAGATGTAAGGTGCTTCCTTGCACTCCACATAGACGGTAATCTCCTTAGCCTCCTCGTCGTCGTTGCCCTCGCGCAGTTTCAGTGCGTCGACATCGATATTGTCGCTGACGAAGTATGCGAAGTTGTCGCCCGAGGCAATGAGTTTGAAGCCCGTGGTGTCCATGTTGACGAATCCTGCTATGCAGAGCACGGTGCCTTTGTCGCCCTGCACCTTCATCACGTAGCCGCCGTCGGCAGAATGTGCGTCAACGATGGGGCTCTGGTTGGTGATGCCGCAGGCCTTACGTGCCAGGATCATGTTGCCGATGGCGATGGGGTAGCGCTGCCAGTGCTTCAGGAAGACGCATGGTGTGCCGGGCATGGCGAGCATGAAGGCGTTGGCTGCCAGGATGTTGTGCACGTGCTTGCTCTCGTTCTCGTAGGTGTCGTGGTTGTCGATGAAGGTCACGGCATAGCGCTGCCAGTAGGTGTCCTCGGCTATGCCTTTCCAGTCGAGTGCGCTCCAGTTGCCGTTGCTGAAGGCTTCCTTCATCTGGTACTTGAAGGGGAAGTCGAAGGCGGCGCTGGTCATGCCTGTGCCTGAGATCCAGTTGGTGATGGCTTCCTTGCCGTCCCAGTATTCGCCTACGCAGAACTCTGGCTGTGTGGCCTCGTTGTACATGCGGGTATAGTAGGCCGAGTAGCCCTTCACCATGTCGAGGCGGTAGCCGCTGTAGCCCAGTTCCTTCTGCAGGAAGTTCAGGTAGGTGATGCAGTTCTTCTGCACGTTGGCACCAGTGTGGTCGAGGTCGCGTCCGCCGCTGAAGTCGTCGCCGGTATCATCGGCGCCGGTGCACTCCCAGCCGCCGTTGAGTTCCTTCATCTCGGCCGATGCGCCTACGGTGTTGGTGTAGCCGCCGTCGTCGTTACGGCAGATGTCGGCTGTTGTCCAGTTTATTTCCTCGGTGATGCCGTCGTGCGTCCACTTCTCGTTGACGAAGTCCACCCACGAGTCGTTGGCACCCTTCGGGGCCTTGTGGTTGAGCACCACGTCCTCGATGACCTTCGTGCCCTTCTCGTTGAAGGCGGCTATGAGTTTCTTCAGCGTGTTCTGGCGGCCGAAGTTACTGTTGTGGTTCAGCCAGTAGACGGGCAGGTAGCCCATGCCCTGGCCGCCGGTGGCGCCGGTGTTGGGCAGCCACACGAGGTCGAAATAGGTAGAGATGTCGTCCACCTGCTTCTGCAGTTCGGTGAGTTTGGTGTCCTCGAACGAGTTCCAGTAGAAGCCCTGGAGCATCACGCCGCCGTAGTTGGCAGGCCATCCCTCGCCCTTCGGTGTGACGATGACCTCCTTGCCGTCCTGCATCAGTTTGGATGCCGGCTGCTGTGTGGCCTCGTCGTAGGTGAAGGTGAGGTCGTAGGTGCCGTTCTCCGGCACATAAACCATGAGGTTGTTGCCCTCGCCGTCGGGAATCCATGTGGCGCCGTTCTTCACCACCTTCCATTCTATCTGTCCGGCGGTGAGCGTAGCGTTTGCGTAGGTCTTTTCCCAGATGCCGGAGGCATTCTTGGCCATCTCATTGGCTGTGGCTGCGCCGTCCCATGTGGTGCCGAAGAGCGTCTCGCTGCTGCCGGCGATGACGTAGGTGGTCGTGATGACTGCCCCGCCCTTCTTCTCGGCATCGCATGTCATCTCTTCCTTCGCAGCGTTATAGGTGAAGGTGAGGTCGTAGACTCCATCCTCGGGAATGCTGGTGATATTGTTGTTGCCCTCGCCGTCGGGAATCCATGTAGAGCCGTTCTGCACAATCTTCCACTCGAGATTGCCAGCGGGCAGGGTCACACCAGCATATTTCTTGAAGTAGGCGCCGTCGGTGCCCTTCTCCATCTTGTTGGCCTCGTTGGTGCCGTCCCATGCGGTGCCGAAGACCTCTGTGCTGTTGCCGGCCACGATATATACGGCCTCCACATCGGCAGAGCCTTTCTTCTCGACGAAACATTCCACCGTCTTCGACTCAACGATGAAGGTGAAGGTGAGATCGTAGGTGCCGTCCTCTTCGATGGTCACCACGTAGTTGCTGGCAGGATAGGCCTGTCCCCAACTATGGTCGACCACGACCTTGAACTCTATCTTGGAGGCTGCAGCCAGTGTCACGCCTTCGGCCTTCCACCAGTATTTGCCGTCGGTACCCAGTTGCATGTCGGTGGCGGTGCTGGTCTCTGCCCAGGCAGCACCGAAGACGGTGGCGGGCGAGCCTGCCACGCTGTAGGTGTGGGTCACCTCGCCGGCAGCACCGGTCTTGGTAACCTTTTCGCTCACGTCGTGGCTGGTAGCGTTGAAGGAATACTCCACGGTATAGACAGCGGTCTCATCCACCGTGAAGGTCTTGTTGCTGGCAGGATAACATTCTGCCCAGGCATGGTTTTTCACCACCTTGTACTGGTAGGTGACACCTTTCTCCAGGGTGCAGTTGTCGACGGTGAGCGTGTAGTTCGTGCCGTCGGCCGACGTCATGTCGTTCTCAGCATTGGTCTCTGCCCAGTCCTTGGTGCCGTTGAGGGCGGCAGCCGTACCGGCCACGGTCCATGTGTCTTGTGCCAAACTGATGGCCGTCGAGGCCATGAGCAGCATCATAAAGGTAAAGATTCTTTTCATACTATATAATATTTA
>JAFSYY010000110.1 GCA_017455845.1 Prevotella sp.
GACGAACGCCATCCGCGCCGTGCGCGAACTGCAAGAGGCCGAGGCATCGCCCGACCCCGCACTCTCTAACACCATCAAGTATGCCAAGATGCTCGAAGGCACCGTGCGCGGCACCGGCATCCATGCCTGCGGCTTCATCATCTGCCGCGACCCCATCAGCGACTGGGTGCCTGTCTCTACCGCCGACGACCCCGACTTCAAGGACACGAAGACCAACTGCACGCAGTACGACGGCCACGTCATCGAGTCCACGGGCCTCATCAAGATGGACTTCCTGGGTCTGAAGACACTCTCGGAACTGAAGGAGGCCTGCGCCAATATCAAGTTGACGCGTGGCATTGACGTAGACCTCGACAACATACCCATCGACGACCCGAAGACCTACGAGTTATACCAGCAGGGGCGCACCATAGGCACCTTCCAGTTTGAGTCGGCTGGCATGCAGAAATACCTGCGCGAACTGCATCCCACCGTCTTCGAGGACCTCATAGCCATGAACGCCCTCTACCGCCCGGGACCCATGGACTACATTCCCTCGTTTATCGCCCGCAAGAACGGACGCGAGGAGATCAAGTACGACATTCCGTGCATGGAGAAATACCTAAAGGACACCTACGGCATCACCGTCTATCAGGAGCAGGTGATGTTGCTCTCCCGACAATTGGCCGACTTCACCCGTGGCGAGAGCGACGCCCTGCGTAAGGCCATGGGTAAGAAGAAGAAGGACATCGTAGACGCCATGAAGCCGAAGTTCATCAACGGCGGCAAGAAGAACGGCCACGACCCGAAGACCCTGGAGAAGATATGGGCCGACTGGGAGAAGTTCGCCTCCTACGCCTTCAACAAGAGCCACGCCGCCTGCTACTCGTGGGTGGCCTACCAGACGGCCTATATAAAGGCCAACTACCCCGCCGAGTTCATGGCCGCCATCATGACGCGCCGCCGCGACCAGATCACGGAGATCACCAAACTCATGGACGAGTGCAAGCAGATGGGCATCGCCACCCTGGGCCCCGACGTCAATGAGTCGTACCTGAAGTTCGGTGTGAACAAGAAGGGCGAGATACGCTTCGGACTGGCCGCCATCAAAGGCATGGGCGACGGTGCGGCACAGGCCCTCATCGACGAGCGCAACCAGAACGGCCCCTACAAGGACATCTTCGACTTCACACAGCGCGTGCCCTTCGCCAGCGTCAACCGAAAGGCATACGAGAGCCTCGCACTGAGCGGCGGCTTCGACGGCTTCGGCATACGCCGCGAGGTGTTCTTCGCACCAAACGCCAAGGGTGAACAGTTCCTCGACACACTGGTGCGCTATGGACAGATGTACCAGCAGAGTAAGGCCGAGGCGCAGAACTCGCTCTTCGGCGGCTTCGACAGTATCGAGATTGCCACACCGCCAGTGCCAAAGACCGATGTGCGCTGGAGCGACATAGAGCGGCTGAACAAGGAGCGCGACCTCGTGGGCATCTACCTCTCCGCACATCCGCTGGACGAATACAAGATCGTGCTCGACAACCTGTGTAATGCAAAATGCCAGGAACTGGCCGACAGGGGCGTGGCACTGATGGACCGCGAGGACATCACGATGGGCGGCATCGTCACAGGCGTGCAGTCGCGCATCGGAAAGAACAACAAGCCCTGGGGCATCATCACCCTCGAAGACTTTGACGGCTCCGGCGAACTGGCACTCTTCGGCGAAGACTGGCTCAACCTCAACGGCAAGTTCATCATGAACGCCGCCGTTTATATCACAGGCAAGATGCGCCCGAAGTTCTACAACAACGAGGACAAGGAACTGAAGGTGACGAACGTTGAACTGCTGCAGACCGTCAAGGAGAAGGCTATCGACAGCATCACCATCTCGCTCATCACCGACCATGAGAAGACCGACGAGACTGTTGTTACCGAACTGAGTGAAATCATTGACGAGCATCCGGGCAAGACCAAACTGTTCTTCCAGTTGCGCGACACTACCGGCAAACACCATGTGCTGTTGCGCTCGAAGAACAAGACGGTAGACGTGAAGTATCAACTCATTGATTATATCGAGCAGCATCCAGCCTTGGACTACAAGATCAACTAATAATTTCTGAGCAACGGATTGCACTGGCTATGATAATAATTTGATGAATTTTAATTTATTTAACATACAATTTGGACATATTAAATAAATAATGAGTAAATTTGCAACCGAAAATTATTTAACGTTAAAAATCTATAGCAAAATGAAGAAGTATTTGATGACAGGAGTCGCTGCTATCGCAATGGTAGGAGCGATGACCAGTTGCTCTCACGAAGATGAGGCAGCACAGTACAGTAACTTGCAAAGCAGTTACATTCAAGCATTCAACAACACGTTTGGCGTTCCCGCCGCTGACCAGGACTGGGGCTTCGGCGAACCCGCAGCAGCCACAAGCCGCATGACGCGTGCCATCACCGTTAATGGTGACAACTACGATGAGTTTACGTTCCCCACAACAGAGGAACTGGCCGCCGCATTCCCAACGGCTGTGCCTGGTACTGCAAAAACCGATGCAGAACTGGAAACTCTTTATAAGGGTACGACTGTGTCCACCGAGTATGGCAACCAGACTTTGTATGACTTGTATGCAATCTATCAGCGCGTTGTAGGTATCACTGAAATGGATGTGTTAGTTTCTGATCCTGGCGAATATAGCGTTGGTCATTCTTATGCCAACCCTGCCAGTCAGGTTTATAATGTTTACATCAACGTTGGCAAAGGTAACAGTCTGACCCTGAAGCGTAATGGTGCCGAGCATGTCAACTTCTATATCCTGAGCGGTAACGTTACTATTGACAAGGACTTCGGCGAGTGCGGCGGTATTATCTCCGTGGCTGCAGGCGCTACTGTCAACGACCAGAGAGACCATATTGCACACAATACCGGTCTGAAGGTTTACAACCGTGGTACATGGAATGCAACAAACACCACAGCAAAGACAGAATGGGTTGTCGACAAGAACGTGTCTTATTGTTATGCTATCGGCAACAACGTGAAGTTCTATAATGAGGCTATATTCGATGCCTCCGGTGCTATAGCCTACAACTCTGGTGCAGGCAACACCGCATGGTTCTACAACGTTGGTGACGACGTGGAACTGACTGCTCCCTCAATGACCTTGAACTCTACCTGCAACTTCTTCAGCGATGGTAACGTAACGATTAGCGGTGAGACCTTTGTGACTAAGGACGGTATCGTTTGGGTTAACAACGGCCACTATACAACAGGCTCAATCACTTGGAGTGCCAAGAACACCTCGTTCTATAACTATTGCCAACTGATTGTCGAGGGCAACGCCCACATGTATGATGGTGAGTTCAACCTGATGGACAACAGTTACACCGAGGCTGGTAGCGCCGAGATGGACAACTTCATTGTGAAAATGGGCAACGACGCTGGTATTTATATCAAGGGTGATGTAGATATCAAGGCTCAGGGCGACGGTACTTTCCAGGGCTTCAAGAGCAACGGAACCAACCAAAACATTCTTATTGACGGCATGGTGACGGTGGCTTCTCACAGAAACACACTGTCTATCGAGTCGGGTATCACCTATAGCATTAATCACATTCAGATCATCAAGGCTGGTGAAGTGGTTACCGAGGCTTATCTGCAGGAAAAGGGTGATGGCGACTATCCCGTACTCGACCTCCAGGGCACAGAGTGTCCTTATGGCGAACTCTCTGTGGTGCCCAACACAACCTCTTGCGGTGCTACATGGTCCAGAGGTTCTACTCCCATCAACTACGACGTGCGCATCATTGCTGAGGACTTGACCGCCACCCAAGGTTCTGACTTCGACTTCAACGACGTGGTGTTCGACGTTCATTACACTTCTGCCACCACGGCAACGATTACCCTGCTGGCAGCCGGTGGTACATTGCCCATCACCGTGGCTGGCCGCGACGTACACCAGTTGTTCGAAGCAGAGGTCTACGAGATGATCAACACCAATGCTCCTGCCAGAGACCACGGCGTTACCCGCGCTCCCGTATCGTTCGACATCACTGGTATCGACCAGACCAAGCGCGGTGCCGATATTCCCATCATGGTTCAGAAGGACGGCGCATGGGAAGAGTTGATGGCCAACAAGGGTGTTGCCGCAGCCAAGATCGCTGTGAAGCAGGGCTTCGTCTGGTGCAACGAGTATGTGAACATCACAACGGTATATCCTCTGTTCAAGGACTATGTTCACAACAAGGACATCATTTGGTATTAAGGAATCATCAAATACTTAAGATAATAATAACACTTTTGGGTGAGTCCCCGTGTGAACGGAGACTCACTTTTTTTCGTTTCTTGACGTTAGTTCATTTTTTTTTCGTACCTTTGCACTCAATATGAGACATACAGACAGTTTACTATGGTACTGAATTATATTTGGATAGCATTTTTTGTCATCGCTTTTCTGGTGGCACTGGTACGACTGATATTCTGGGGCGACTTCGATGTTTTCCCGGCCATGATGGACTCCACGTTCTCGTCGTCGAAGACGGCCTTTGAGATTTCTCTCGGACTCACGGGCGTGCTCTCGCTCTGGCTGGGCGTGATGAAGATAGGCGAGCGCGGCGGCGTTATCAACGTGCTGGCCCGGCTGCTCTCGCCGCTGTTTGCCAAACTATTCCCCGACGTGCCCAAGGGCCATCCCGTGACGGGCAGCATCTTCATGAATATCGCCGCCAATATGCTGGGACTCGACAACGCCGCCACGCCCCTCGGTTTGAAGGCCATGGAGCAGTTGCAGGAAATTAACGCCAAGAAGGATACCGCCTCCAACCCGATGATCATGTTTCTGGTGCTGAACACCAGCGGACTGACGCTGATACCTGTCAGCATCCTGGTCTATAGGGCTCAGATGGGTGCCGCCCAGCCCACCGACATCTTTATCCCTATCCTCCTGGCCACCTTCTTCTCAACCATGACGGGCGTGCTGATAACCTCACTCTACCAGCATATCAACCTGTTCAACCGCGTCATCGTGGGCGCATTGGGCGGAGCCTGCCTGTTGGTGGCCGCCATAATCTGGGGCTTTAGTCAGTTGGACGGCGAGACGATGAACACCGTGAGCACCACGGCAGCCAATATCCTGCTGATGACCATCATCATGGCCTTTATCATGGCGGGCCTCTTAAAGCGCGTCAACGTCTATGATGCCTTCATCGAGGGTGCCAAGGACGGTTTTCAGACGGCTATCCGCATCATTCCCTATCTGGTGGCCATCCTCGTGGGCATCGGCGTGTTCCGTGCATCGGGGGCGATGGATTACCTGGTCCAGGGCATCGGCTCGGCAGTGGAGGCAACGGGCCTCAACAGCGACTTCGTGGGTGCCCTGCCCACGGCCTTGATGAAGCCCCTCAGCGGCAGCGGAGCCCGTGGCATGATGGTCGATGCCATGACCACCTACGGGGCAGACTCGTTCATAGGCCGCCTGTCGTGTATTTTCCAGGGCAGCACCGACACCACGTTCTATATCCTCGCCGTCTATTTCGGCTCTGTCGGCATCCGTCACACTCGCCATGCCGTAGCCTGCGGTCTCTTGGCCGACCTGGCCGGCATCATCGCCGCGATACTGATTGCGTATATGTTCTTTGGGTAATCTAAACATTTCGACATCTCGATATCTCGATATAACGACATAACGAATAATCACCAAATAATCATGCCCAACCTCAAGTCATTGGCTAAAGACACGGCCATCTACGGCCTTTCGAGCATCGTTGGCAGGTTCCTGAACTATCTGCTGGTGCCACTCTATACGCACTATATGCCCAAGGATTCGGGCGATTACGGCATTAGCACCAACATGTATGCCTATACGGCGCTCATCCTGGTGCTGCTGACCTTTGGCATGGAGACAACCCTCTTCCGATATGCCAACGACGAGCGTTATAAATCGGACACCGTTTTCTCAACAGCCTTTGCCACAGTTGGTTCGTTCACGGCCGTATTCCTGCTGCTGATATTTGGCTTTATCAGCCCTATCAGTGGTGCACTGGGGTATGCCGAGCATCCCGACTATCTGCTGATGATGGCTGTGGTGGTGGCACTCGATGCCATCCAGGCCCTGCCGTTCAGTTACCTGAGATACCAGAAGCGTGCCATCCGTTTTGCATCACTCAAGATGCTGTTCATCCTGATCAGCATCGCGTTGAACGTCATCTATTTTGTCTTGTTAGGCAAGACATCGGTATTCTACGTATTCTTTATCAACCTCTTGTGTACAAGTCTCATCACATTCTTCTTTATCCCTGATATGTTCCGCATCAAGTGGAAGTTCGACGGAAAGTTGCTGCGCGAGATGGTTGGCTACTCATGGCCCATATTGATTCTTGGCATTGCGGGCATTCTGAACCAGGTGGCCGACAAGATCATCTTCCCGCTGGTTTATCCTGACAAGGCCGATGCTAACGTGCAACTGGGTGTCTATGGATCGTGCGTCAAGATTGCCATGATCATGGCGATGATTACGCAGGCCTTCCGCTATGCCTACGAGCCTATTGTCTTTGCCAAGTCAAAGGATACCGACAAGACGGAATATTATGCTGCGGCGATGAAATATTTTTTGATTTTCACCTTGCTGGCTTTCATCTGCGTGGTGGGATGGATGCCGGTGTTACAATATATAATAGGTGAAGACTACCGCGAAGGCCTGGACGTGGTGCCCATCGTCATGGCGGCAGAGATTATGATGGGCATCTACTTCAACCTGTCGTTCTGGTATAAACTCATTGACAAGACCATCTACGGGGCATGGTTCTCCTTGACCGGCTGCGCGGTGCTCTTCGCCGTCAACATCCTGTTCATACCGAAGTGCGGCTACTGGGCCTGTGCGTGGGGCGGAGTGGCCGGCTACGGCACGGCGATGGTGCTGAGTTATGTCGTAGGACAGAGAAAGAACCCTATCCCCTACCCCATGAAGGATATTGCCGTTTACGTACTTATCACAGCCGTCCTGACGGCATTGATGTACTTCCATGAAGACCGTCTCCACCTCGGGCTGGCCTCACTGGTGTTTAACACGGTGTGCATCATCTTCTTTGTGGTATATATCATCCGCCACGACCTGCCACTCAGCAGCCTACCCATTATTGGAAAGAAATTCAAAAAACAATAAAGCAATGAAAAAACTATTATTCTTTTTACCCTTTTACCTTTTTACTTTTTTACCTATACATGCCGACGAAGGCATGTGGACACTCTACAACCTGCCCAATGCCGTCTATGAACAGATGAAAGGCTATGGCTACAGCCTGCCCTACGAGAAACTCTATCAGGCCGACGACGCCATCATGAAGGCTGTGGTCAACTTCTCCGGCTACTGCTCCGGCGTGGTGGTCTCGCCCGACGGCCTTGTCTTCACCAACCACCACTGCGGCTTCGAGTCCATCCGCTCGCACTCTACCGTAGAGCACGACTATATGCTCAACGGCTTCTATGCGAAGACCTTCGAGGACGAACTGCCCAACAAGGACATGTTCGTCTCGTTCATGGTGGAGCAGAAGGATATTACCGACTCGCTCATGGCCCACGGCTTTGAACAGATGACCAGTGAGCGTCAGTCGGTTTTCCTCGATTCCATCGAAAATGTTATGTCCAAGGATGTCAAGGCCAACGACTCCACCCTGCGCCTGGAGATCAAGCCCTTCTACGAGGGCAACCGCTATTTCGCCACCACCTACCGCGACTTCACCGACCTGCGTCTGGTCTTCGCCATTCCCAAGTCGATGGGTAAGTTCGGCGGCGAGACCGACAACTGGATGTGGCCGCGCCAGACCTGCGACTTCAGTGTGTTCCGTATCTATGCCGACCCGAAGACCAACGGCCCTGCCGCCTATTCCAAGGACAATGTGCCCTACCATCCGCAACACTGGGCTCGCATCTCCAACGAAGGTTATAAGGATGGCGACTTCTCCATGACTATGGGCTATCCAGGCAGTACCAGCCGCTATCTCAGCAGTTTCGGCATTCAGGAACGCTATGTGCAGAATGCCGTCCGGGCACAGGTGCGCGGCGTGAAGCAGGAGGTGATGAAGCGCCACATGGATGGCTCCGAGGCCGTGCGTATCAAGTACGACTCGAAGTATGCGCAGAGCAGCAACTACTGGAAAAACTCCATCGGCATGAACAAATGCATCGACAGCATCGGACTCATCCAGCAGAAGCAGCAGTTTGAGGCCCGCCTGCAGCAGTGGCTGCGCGAGACCGGCTATATGGAGGGGAAACTCGACTTTGCCCTCACCGAGCGGCTCTATAAGCAGCGCATGGAGGTGATGGAAGCCTATATGCTGTGGTATGAGACCTTCCGCCGCACCGACGAACTATCCACCCGTGCCCTGCGGGTGCACAATGGTGCCAGCCCTGTGGGTCATGGCAAGCGTCAGCACATCAACTTCAAGGACAACAGCGAGACCTTCGACTTCGATACCGACCGCGAAATCCTGGGCACCCTTTTGAGCAACTACCGCTACCAGACCAAGGACAAGAGCATCCTTCCCGAATGTTTCAAGACCATCGACCAGAAATTCGGCGGCGACTGTCAGGCCTACGCCGACTACCTCTACAGCAAGTCGAAACTGATGAAGAAGAAGGCTCGCGTCTATCCCAACAAGAAATCGTTTATGAAAGACCCAGGTGTCAAGTTTGGCCTCGACATTACGGAAACGATGCAGAACCTGAGGTCGGAAATGCAGAAAATCAACGACTCCATCGATATTCAGGAGCATTATCTCTGTGCCGCCAAACTGCGCATGGAGGAAGACATGCCCCACTATAGCGATGCCAACTTCACCATGCGTCTCTCCTATGGACAGGTGAAGGAATATAATCTTGGCGGCCGTCCGTCGGGCTGGCAGACCAAGGCACCGAGCATGGTGGCGAAGATGAAAAAGGGCGACAGCATTGAGGACTATAAGGTGGAGCCCGAAATGATCAGCCTGCTGGAAGGTGCCGGTCAGATGCCGCTCTGTTTCCTCACCACCAACGACATCACGGGCGGCAACAGCGGCTCGCCGATGTTCGATGCCAAGAACCGGCTCATCGGCCTGGCTTTCGACGGCAACTGGGACAGCCTCTCCAGTGATATCTTCTTCGACAGCCAGTTGGCCCGTTGCATCGGTGTCGACATCCGTTATGTGCTCTTCATGATGGACAAGTGGGGGCACGCGGATCGTCTGTTAGACGAAATGAGAAATGAGGAATGAGAAATGAGGAATGAGAAATGAGGAATGAGCAATGAGAAATGAGGCAAGCGCGTTTTTTTCGTAGGATTATCATTGTTATCATTACATTCTCTGGCCTTATCCTTCCGGCCGTGTCCGTGCGAGGCGCTGCCTCGGCTGCGGCCATTCTAGGTGCCGCCCCGTCTGTGTCCGTGCGAGGCGGTTTTCCCGCCTCGGCTGCGGCCATTCTAGGTGCCGCCCCGTCTGTGTCCGTGCGAGGCGGTTTTCCCGCCTCGGCTGCGTCGGTCGGTGCTTCCCGCCCCTTGCCATATTCCCGCAACGGAGCGCCCGCCCGCTATTCCCGGAAATTAGCCCTTTCCGCAAAGAATTTCGCCGACACCATCGAGATTGAGTGGGAGCGCGGACAGGTCTATGTGCCCGTGGAGATGGGAGGACGGCACTACCGCTTCCTCTTCGACACAGGGGCAGCACAGTCGGTAGTCTATGCCGACACGCCCATCGAGGGCAGCAAGGCGGCTGGCTATATCCGCTCCCACGATGCCGTAGGCACCGTCAACCAGGTGCCTATGGTCATCCTGCCACCCATGACGCTGGGCCATATCACCATCCGTGGCTGTCAGGCTACCGTACAGCAAAGGCCCGTACAGCAAAGGCCAGTACAGCAAAGGCCCGTACAGCAGCGGCCGAAAGGCTGGCAGGCAGATGGCATCCTCGGTTTCAATATCATCAACAGCGGCCTGCTGGCCAAGATCGACGTACGACAGCGGCTTCTCATACTCACCGACCGCAAGAAGTTCTTCAACCACGAGCAGGGCTTCGACACCCGTTACATGCTCAAGTTCTTCGTGCCTTATCTGGAGGCCAGTCCCTTTGGCAACTACCGCGAGCCAGTGCTTTTCGACACCGGCAGCCGCCGCCTCTATGCCATGAACCGTCAGAGTTTCGATGCCTGTGCGGCTATGGCGGGCAGCGCGATAGACAGTCAGGTAGAGGGGCGCAGCATGGGGCGACACGCCATCGGTCATTTCGGCGTGGAGCCTCTCAGCGAGGTCGTCTTCCTCCATCTCAGCCGGTTCAGGGTGTGTAGTGTCGATTTCTGCAATCTGCATACTTTGACCACACAGGGTGAGTCTCATGTCGGAGCCGCCATCCTGGAATATGGCGCCATGATTATCAATCCGAGGAAGAAGCGCATGCGCTTCCAGCCGTTTGCCAACATCCCGGTCAGCGTAGACAACGAGCAACTGGACATCGCCTTCGTGGCCGACCATGGCATGCCATGTGTGGGCCTGGTGTGGGAGCAGGGCGAGCCTTACCGGCGCGGCTTCCGCCAGGGCGACATCATCGTGGCCATCGACGGCAACGAGGTCAGCAGTTTTTCCCAGTTTGTTGCCTGGCCCTTCATCATCGGCCATGAGCATCGTTTCACGGTAAGAGGCAGCGACGGCCGCCTCCACGATATCCACTGGATCCGGCTTTAGTACAGTTGGCATCGTTTTTTTTTACGGACACATAAAGATATAAAAAAGGTACTACGAGATTTCACGTGACCGAGGCTTGGTCATCACGTGACCGAGGCTTGGTCATCGTGTGACCGAGGCTTGGTCATCGCGTGACCGAGGCTTGGTCATCGCGTGACCAAGGCTTGGTCATCACGTGACCGAGGCTTGGTCATTGGATGACCAAATTATGGTCGCCATCCTGGTCATTACCCACATAATTTCTTGTAGTTCCTAAAAAAACTTAATATTATTGCGGAATTGACCTTTAGCATGCACAAAATGAGTATCTTTGCAGGTCAATTCTAATTTAACTTTAAAACATTATAGGATGATCTTCAAGAAACTATTTGCCGTGGCACTGCTCATGGTGGCAGGCGCAGCAACAACGATGGCGCAGCAGATGCCGCCCATCCCCGCCGACCCCGACGTGAAGGTTGGCAAACTGGACAATGGACTGACCTATTACATCCGTCACAACGCATGGCCCGAACAGCGGGCAGAGTTCTATATCGCACAGCGCGTGGGCTCCATACAGGAGAACGACGAGCAGCGCGGTCTGGCCCACTTCCTGGAGCACATGTGCTTCAACGGCACCGAGCACTTCCCCGGCAACGACATCGTGAAATGGTGTGAGACCGTGGGCGTGAAGTTCGGACGCGACCTGAATGCCTATACCTCTATCGACAAGACGGTGTATAACATAAGCAATGTACCCACAACACGCGAGGGCATCATCGACTCGTGTCTGCTCATCCTCCACGACTGGGCCGACGGCCTGCTGCTGGAGCCCGCTGAGATCGACAAGGAGCGCGGTGTCATCCATGAGGAATGGCGCCTGCGCACCAGCGCACAGATGCGCATGCTGGAGCGCGACCTGCCACGCCTCTATCCAGACTCCAAGTACGGCCACCGCATGCCTATCGGACTGATGGAGATTGTCGACAACTTCAAGCCCGAGGTGCTGCGTGCCTACTATGAGAAGTGGTACCGTCCCGACAACCAGGCCATCATCGTGGTGGGCGACGTCGATGTTGACAAGGTGGAACAGAAGATCAAAGACCTCTTCTCGCCCATCAAGATGCCCGAGAACCCCGCACCCGTCGTGGCCGAGGCTGTGCCCGACAACAACGAGGCCATCATCGTGGTGGACAAGGACAAGGAGATGCAGTATTCTATCGTTGAGGTGATGTTCAAGGGCGACCCCATCCCCGACGAGATTAAGGGCACCATGCAGTACCTGCTCATCGACTACCTGAAGAACGCCTGCATAGGCATGCTCAACGACCGTATGGCCGAACTGGCCCAGAAGGCCGACTGTCCCTACCTGCAGGGCAATGTGGGCTATGGTGAGTACTTGCTGTCGAAGACCAAGGATGCCTTCGAGGTGAGCGTGCTGCCCAAGGAAGGCCAGACCGAGGCTGCCGTGAAGGCCGCCCTCATAGAGGCCCGCCGCGCCGCCGAGTTCGGCTTCACCGCTACGGAGTACCAGCGCTATAAGTCGAACTTCACCAGCCAACTGGACAAACAGTACAGCAACAAGGACAAACGCTACAACAGCCAGTTTGTGAATGAATATGTGCAGAACTTCCTTGACAATGAGCCTTTCCCCAGCATCGACATGTACTATGAGACCATGAAACAGATAGTACCCATGCTCCCGCTGGAAGCCGTCAACGAACTGATGAAGGAGTTCTATGCCAAGAACGACAGCAACATGGTGGTGCTCAACATGAACCAGGAGAAGGACGGCGCCGTCTATCCCACCGAGGCCTCGCTGAAGCAGGCCATTAACGAAGCCCGCACGGAAAAGATCGAGGCCTACGTGGACAACGTGAAGAACGAGCCCCTGATCACCACCCTGCCCAAGGCCGGCAAGATTGTGAAGGAGGTGGCCGGACCGAAGTTCGACTATAAGGAACTGACGCTCTCCAACGGTGCGAAGGTCATCCTCAAGCAAACCGACCTGAAGAAAGACCAGGTCATCCTGGCCTCTGAGGGCTTCGGCGGCTCGTCGCTCTATGGCGAGGCCGACTTCGCCAATATCAAGATGTTTGACGAGGCTATCGAGGCCAGCGGACTGGGCAACTTCAGCCACACCGAACTGGAGAAGGCCATGGCCGGCAAGATTGCCAGCGCACACCTCGTGCTGGGCACCGAGCGTGCCAATATCAGCGGCTCGTCGACACCCACCGACGTGGAGACGATGCTGCAACTCGTCTATCTCTATTTCACCAATATCAACAAGGACCAGGAGTCTTACGACAACATGATGAAGACTCAGGAACTGATGCTGAAGAACAAACTGCTGCAGCCCGAGGCCGTGTTCAGCGACTCGCTGCAACTCACCGTGCAGAACCACAGCAAGCGCTTCGCTCCGCTGACCATGGACGACCTGCAGAAGGTGAACTACGACCGCATCCTGCAGATGGCCAAGGAGCAGACAGCCAACGCTGCCGCCTATACCTTCACCATCGTGGGTAACTACGACGAGGCCACCATCCGTCCGCTCATCGAGCAGTATCTGGCTTCGCTGCCCGGCAATCCTAAGAAGGTGGTCAAGGGCAAGGACGTGGACGAGTTCTTCAAGGGCGAGGTTATCAACGACTTCAAGCGTAAGATGGAGACACCCAAGGCCATCGCCGTCATGGTATGGGCCAACACCGACATGAAATACTCGTTGGAGAATATGGTTCGTGCCGACATGGTGGGACAGATCCTCATGATGATCTACACCGAGAAGATCCGCGAGGAGGCCAGCGCTGCCTACAGCGTCATGGCACAGGCCGGCATCAGCCGCGACGACTACCGCACTACGGCCAACGTAATTGTCTATTGTCCCATGAAGCCCGAGAAGGGCGACGTGGCCACGAAGATCATGCTCGACGAGGTGAACAACATGGCCAAGAGCGTAGACCAGGAGAAACTGAACAAGGTGAAGGAGTACATGCTGAAGAACATCGACGACCAGGCCAAGACCAACAACTACTGGATCCGCACCATCGGCCGTCTGCGCGACTACGGCGTGGATGCCCACACCGACTTCAAGGCCGTTGTGCAGGCCCAGACGCCTGAGACCATCGCTGCCTTCATGCAGGAATTCCTGAAGCCCGGCAACCGCGCCGAAATCATCATGCTGCCGGAAGAATAACATTAAAAAAAATGAGGAATGAGAAATGAGGAATGAGAAATGAAAATGTTGAAATGATAAAATGAACTGCGTGTCGTTTCCAATCTCAAAGCATTTCTTCATTGATTCATTTCCATTTCTCATTCCTCATTTCTCATTTCTCATTTAATTAAAAAATATGTCATATTTCTTTTCATCAGAATCAGTGTCTGAGGGCCATCCCGACAAGGTGGCCGACCAGATCAGTGACGCCATACTCGACCAGTTCCTGGCATACGACGACCATGCCCGCGTGGCCTGCGAGAGTTTCGTCACTACCGGACAGGTGGTCATCATGGGCGAGGTGCGCAGCGATGTGTATATCGACCTGCAGACCATTGCACGCAACACCATCAAGAAGATAGGCTATACCAAGGCCGAGTATCAGTTCGACGGCAACTCATGCGGCATCCTCACCGCCATCCATGAGCAGAGTGCCGACATCAACCAGGGTGTGGACCGCGCCGACGAGGACAACCAAGGCGCCGGCGACCAGGGCATGATGTTTGGCTATGCCACCAACGAGACGGAGAACTATATGCCCGTGAGCCTCGACCTGGCCCATCTACTCATGCGCACGCTGGCCGACATCCGCAAGGAAGGCCGCGAGATGACCTACCTGCGACCCGACTCCAAGAGCCAGGTGACCATCCAGTACAGCGATGCCGGCATTCCCGAGCGCATCGACACCATCGTTGTCTCGACACAGCACGACGAGTTTCTCGTGGCTCCGCACACCACATTCGGCCCGGACAACGACGAGGCCATGCTGGCACGCATCAAGGACGATGTCATCAACATCCTCATACCACGTGTGAAAGCACAGATACACAGCCAGAAAGTGCTCGCTCTGTTCAACGACGACATCAAGTATTACGTCAACCCAACGGGTAAGTTCGTTATCGGAGGTCCCCACGGCGATACGGGGCTTACTGGCCGTAAGATCATCGTCGACACCTACGGCGGCAAGGGTGCACACGGAGGCGGGGCCTTCAGCGGAAAAGACTCCAGCAAGGTGGACCGCTCGGCTGCCTACGCCGCCCGACATATCGCGAAGAACATGGTGGCGGCAGGCGTGGCCGACGAGATGCTCGTGCAGGTGAGTTACGCCATCGGCGTGGCCAAACCCATGAACATCTACGTGAACACCTACGGACGGTCGCACGTGAAGATGAGCGACAGCGAGATTGCCAAGAAGATCGAGGCACTCTTCGACCTGCGCCCGAAGGCTATTGAACGCTCGCTGAAACTGCGTCAGCCCATGTATGTCGAGACGGCTGCCTACGGACACATGGGCCGCAAGGCCGAGGTGGTGAAGAAGACCTTCACCAGCCATTATCACGAGACGAAGACCATAGATGTGGAACTCTTCACCTGGGAGAAACTAGACCGCGTGGATGACATCAAGCGAACCTTTGATTTATAGTCCGTGCGAGGCGTTCTCCCCTGTGGATTCATGCGAGGCGTTCTCCCCTGTGGATTCATGCGAGGCGTTCTCCCCTCTGAGTCCGTGCGAGGCGGTTTCCCCGCCTCGTGATTCCTTCAGCCTGTACGACTACCTGGGACAGGGCTTCTTCCAGCAACGCGCCGACTCACTGCTGTGCACCACCGAGGTGCACGGCAGTAGTTATGGTGTGGCGGGCGACCCTATGCCCTACACCCTGCGCGGCGACAACATAGTGACCATCATGCTGCTGGGCTGCTTCATCCTCGGCTTCATCTCCATAGCCCGCTCGCTGCCGTTCATCCGCCGCCAACTGAAGAACTTCTTCTACATCACCCACAACGAAGACGACATGTTCAACGAGACATCCAATGAGATGCGCTTCCAACTGCTCCTCGTCTTCATCGACTGCCTGCTGCTCGGCATCGCCTCCTTCCAACTGGCCACAGAAGCCGATTCCTCACTCTTCACTCTTCACCCTTCAGCAGCGGTAGCAAATTCTTCACTCTTCACCCTTCACTCTTCACTAGACGCAGTCGTTCTCCTTCCTCCCTTGTCAGCCCTCTTCCTGGCCTATATCCTATGCAAATGGACAATACAGTCCATGGTAAACACCGTCTTCTTCGGAAGTAAAAAAAATATACAATGGATGAAGGTGCAGATATTCATCACAGCATGCTTTACCATATTCATATACCCCATTGTGCTCCTACAGGTTTACTTCGACTTGAGTTTGGAAAAAACGATATATTTATTCGGTTTTATGCTCTTTTTGAACAAAATATTGACATTTTATAAGTGCTGGTTGATATTTTTCAGACAAAACGGTAGTTTTTTCCAAATTATTTTGTACTTTTGTGCCCTCGAAATCACACCTTTGCTCGCTTTAGGCGGCATTTGGCTGATGATGACAGATTTGTTGAAAGTAAATTTTTAGGACATAAGAGAAAATGATTAAGAAGATTCTGGTATCGCAACCAAAACCATCGAGCGAGAAGTCGCCCTACTATGACATTGCTGAACGTTTCGACGTAGAAATGGTGTTCCGCCCGTTTATTAAGGTTGAAGGAATCTCTGCACGCGAGTTTCGCACACAGAAAGTAAACATTCTGGACCATACGGCCATTGTCTTCACATCGCGCCATGCCATAGACCATTTCTTCACGCTGGCCAAGGAACTGCGCGTCAACATTCCCGAGGACATGAAGTATTTCTGCGTCACAGAAACCATTGCACTCTATATCCAGAAATATGTGCAGTACCGCAAGCGCAAGGTGTTCTTTGGAAGCACGGGAAAGATCGACGACCTTATTCCCACCATGGTGAAGCACAAGACCGAGCACTACCTCGTGCCCATGAGCGATGTCCACAACGACAGCATTGCACGCCTGCTCGATTCCAAGAAACTGCAACACACGGAGTGCGTGATGTACAAGACGGTGAGCAACGACTTCACGGAAGAGGAAATCAAGACATTCGACTATGACATGCTGCTCTTCTTCAGCCCAGCAGGAATAGAGTCGCTCACCAAGAACTTCCCCAACTTCAACCAGGGCGACATTGCCATCGGCACCTTCGGACCCGCCACCGCCAAGGCCGTGCTCGATGCCGGATTGCGCCTGGACCTGGAGGCTCCCAGCGAGAAATATCCCTCTATGACGGGTGCCCTGCAGCATTTCCTCGTTATGCAGGAAGACTGACACTTTTAGTGAAGAGTGAAGAGTGAAGAGCGAAGAGCGAAGAGTGAAGAGTGAAGGATGAAGAGTGAGCGTATAGTCAGTCAGAAACTGATTGACGAATTATTTGGCGGCACCCACAGCCATTCGCAGGTGGTCTATCCCTTGAGGGCCGTCTATATGCTCACCTCTCGTCCGGCAACAGGCAGTCAGCAGCCGGCAGCCTCCAGTCAGCAGCCGGCAGCCTCCAGTCAGCAGCCGGCAGCCTCCAGTCAGCAACCGGCAGTCTCCAGTCAGCAACCGGCAGCCGGCAGCCGGCAGTCGGCAGTCTCCGTCCTGTCTTCGCCCGTACAGGTGCTTATCAGCGTTCCCAAGAAGCGATTCCGACATGCCGTTGACCGCAACCGCGTGAAACGGCAGGTACGCGAGGCCTACCGTCATCACAAAGCCATCCTCATAGAAAAAATGGCCTGTGCCGTGTGCAGCCATTCCCCCCTCGGTATAGTGTCCGTGCGAGGCGGTTTTCCCGCCTCGGAAGGCGCTCCCTCGTTAGCCATCGCCTTCATCTGGCTTTCCGACCAGATGCTCCCCTCCTCCGAGGTCGATGCCCGCATCCAGAAACTCCTGGAGCGCATCGCCGCCCATCTCTAATCTCACTTATTCCTTACTACTTACTCTTTACTCCCTACTCCCTACTCCTCATGCTCTGGAAATGGATACTCATGATACTGAAGTGGCTGCTGCTCACACCCATCATCTTTTACCAGCGATGCATCAGCCCATTCACCCCGGCAGCCTGCCGTTTCACCCCCACCTGCTCGCAATATGCCAAGGAGGCCATCTTAAAACATGGACCTTTTAAAGGATTATACCTGGCCGTCTGGCGTATTCTGCGCTGCAACCCCTGGGGCGGCTCCGGCTACGACCCTGTGCCATGAATCATCATTGCTGTTTTCCCTTGCTATATTTGGCAGTTCGGAAAAAAATCACTATCTTTGCAGCGTTCAAGTAGTAGGTCACGCTTCCTTGCGTGACTTAGGAAGAAAAAAACATTAGAAGATATGAGAAGTTTTATCAACGTACAGGACATCGGCCCGCTGGACAAGGCGCTGGCCGAGGCATTCGAGATTAAGAACGACAGGTATAAGTATCAGCATCTGGGCAAGAACAAGACGCTCATGATGATATTCTTCAACAACAGCCTGCGCACACGCCTCTCCACGCAGAAGGCTGCCATGAACCTGGGCATGAACGTCATCGTGCTCGATGTCAACGCAGGTGCCTGGAAACTGGAGACCGAGCGCGGCGTCATCATGGACGGCGACAAGAGCGAGCACCTGCTCGAGGCCATACCCGTGATGGGCTGCTACTGCGACATCATTGGCGTGCGTTCCTTCGCCGGCCTCACCGACCGCGACTACGACTATGCCGAGACGGTGCTACAGCAGTTCATCAAATACAGTGGCCGCCCCGTCTTCGCCATGGAGACCGCCACCGTGCACCCCCTGCAGGCCTTTGCCGACCTGATAACCATCCACGAATCGTGGAAGGAAAGTCCCAAGGTCGTCCTCACCTGGGCCCCCCACTGCCGCGCCCTACCACAGGCAGTGCCCAACTCGTTTGCCCAGTGGATGAACGCTGCCGACGACATCGACCTGGTCATCACCCATCCCAAGGGCTATGAACTCGACCCGCAGTTCGTGGGCAACGCCCGCGTGGAGTACGACCAGCGGAAAGCCTTCGAGGGTGCCGACTTCATCTATGCCAAAAACTGGAGCAACCCCGGTGTCACGAATTTGGCCGACTACGGTAAGATTACCTGCGAAGACCGCTCGTGGACGGTAGACAGCGAGCACATGTCGTGGACCAACAACGGCAAGTTTATGCACTGCCTGCCAGTGCGCCGCAACCTCATCGTCACCGACGATGTCATCGAGAGTCCCAACTCGCTGGTTATTCCCGAGGCCGCCAACCGCGAGATCTCCTGCTCCGTCGTCCTGAAACGGATGTTAGAAGCATTATAAACTAAATGAGAAATAAGAAATGATGAATGAGAAATGCATTTCTCAATTCTCACTTCTCATTCCTCATTTTAACAATAAATAACTATGGATATTCTTCCCCTTTGGGCGTGGGTACTGTTCTACGCATTGGTGTTTGTGATGCTGATTGCCGACCTGAAGATGTTTGGCAAGAAAGGCGAGCATGAGGTGAGCATCAAGGAGGCCTTGAAGATGACGGGCGTGTGGATAGGCGTGTCGCTCATCTTCTGCGCCGGCATCTATCTCTTCTATCCTGTTGATGCCTCAGCGGGAGCCGACATCCTCTCTGTCCGCCACGAGAAGGCTATGGAGTTTCTCGCCGGCTACCTGATAGAGAAGTCGCTGTCGATGGACAACCTCTTCGTGTTTCTGATGCTCTTCTCCTTCTTCGGCGTGGAGCGGAAATACCAGCACGAGGTGCTCTTCTGGGGCATCTTCGGTGCCCTGGTGCTGCGCAGCATCTTCATCTTTGCAGGCGCGGCCATGGTGATGCGCTTTGAGTGGGTGCTTGGGCTCTTCGGCTTGTTCCTGCTCTATACGGGTGCCAAGATGTTCACCCACGACGACGAGCAGCAGAGCGACCCCTCGCAAAACATCATCGTAAGGCTGTTTAAGAAGTTCTTCCCCGTCACCGACCAAATGCACGACGACAAGTTCTTTATAAGAGAACAGATAAAAGTGAAAAGTGGAAAAATGGCTACCGCAACAAAAGCCACGCCGCTGTTCATCGCCCTGCTGGTCATCGAGACCACCGATGTGGCCTTTGCCGTGGACTCCATCCCTGCCGTGTTCTCCGTGAGCCGCGACCCGTTTATCGTGCTCACCTCGAATATCTTCGCCATCCTGGGTCTGCGTGCGCTCTATTTCGCACTGGCTGCCGTGGCCAAATACTTCACCTATCTGAAATACGGTCTGGGCATCATCCTGATCTTTGTCGGCGTGAAGATGCTGCTGGCCATGAACGAGTATATCAACATGGGTGCGGCATGGCTGGGCTACGACCTGCACATGCCCCATATTGAGATTCCCACCGTCTGGTCGCTGGCCTTTATCTTCGGTGTCCTCCTGCTGTCGATGCTCCTGTCGTATGCCGTAACAAAGAAGGCGAGGAAATAGCCTCGCCTTCGTACCTCGCACCTCGCACCTCGTACCTCACACCTCGCACCTCGCACCTCGTACCTCGAACTAGTTAGCCATATCCGAGATGAACTTGATGCGCACGAGCCGTATCTCATCCTCGGAGAAGTCGGAGCCAAACTCTTCGTAGGCCGCCTTGAGGTCGTCTTTCTCCTGCTCTGCGAAATAGTCGTAGATGTCGCCGACATCGTCGGGGTCCATGATTTCATTGAGGAAATAGTCGATATTGATCTTATTACCGCTATAGAGCACGATGCCCTCCAGTTCACTGAGCAGTTCCTCGAAGTCGATGCCCAGCGCATTGGCAATATCATCGAGTGCGATGCGGCGGTCAATGTTCTGCAGGATCTTCAACTTCCTCATGGAGTCCTTCGGCTTGGTGCGTATGCGCAGGTCGGCCTGGCGCACTATCTCGTTCTCCTCGCAGTAGCGCTTGATCAGGTCCACGAAGTCCTTGGCGTAAGGCTGCCGTGTCTTCCCGTCGCCCACACCTTGTATGTTCTTCAGTTCCTCAAGGCTGACGGGATAGTCGGTGGCCATCTGCTCTATCGACACATCCTGGAAGATGACGTATGGCGGCCGCTGCATCTTGCGCGACCATTTCTTGCGCAGGTCATGGAGCATGGCCGAGAGGGTCGGGTCCAGGGCGCTGGTGCCTCCTTCGGGCGCAGCCATCTCTTCCTCTTCGTTAAACTCATGGTCTGCTACCACCATGAAGGTCGTCGGGCTCTTGATGAACTTCTTGCCGGCGCTGGTAATCTTTATCAGGCCGTATGTCTCCACGTCTTTCTTCAGATAGCCGGCGATGATAGCCTGTCGGATGATGGGATTCCAGATCTTCGGATCCTCGTCCTCGCCGGCACCAAACTCCTCCAGTTCGTGATGCTTGTGGGCGACGATCTCGTCGGTGTCGCGCCCGGTGATGAAGTCAATGATATAGTCGGAGCGGAAGTTCTCCTTGACGGCGAGCACGGTCTTCAGCACGATGACCAACTGTTCCTTGGCGTTGATCTTTGTGCCCGGATGCAGGCAGTTGTCACAGTTGCCGCAGTTGTCCTTGTCATACTGCTCGCCGAAATAGTGGAGCAGCATCTTCCTGCGGCAGACGCTCGTCTCGGCGTAGGCAGCCGTCTCCTGCAGCAGTTGCCGTCCGATGTCCTGTTCGGCCACGGGCTTGCCCTCCATGAACTTGTCCAGTTTCTGCAGGTCCTTGTAACTGTAGAACGCCAGGCAGATGCCTTCGCCGCCGTCGCGCCCGGCGCGTCCTGTCTCCTGGTAGTAGCCTTCCAGACTCTTGGGTATGTCGTAATGGATGACGAAGCGCACGTCGGGCTTGTCGATGCCCATGCCGAAGGCTATGGTAGCCACGATGACGTCGATTTTCTCCATGAGGAAGTCGTCCTGCGTCTGCGAGCGTGTGCTGCTGTCCAGTCCGGCATGGTAGCACTGCGCCTTGATGTCGTTGGCACGGAGCACCTCCGCCAGGTCTTCCACCTTCTTGCGTGAGAGGCAGTAGATGATGCCGCTCTTGCCCTGGTGCTGCTTGATGAAGCGCACGATGTCCTTGTCGATGTCCTTGGTCTTCTGCCTCACCTCGTAATAGAGGTTAGGCCTGTTGAACGACGACTTGAACTCTGTGGCGTCGACAATGCCGAGGCTCTTCTTGATGTCGGTACGCACCTTGTCGGTGGCCGTGGCGGTGAGGGCGATAACCGGTGCCTGTCCTATCTCGTTGATGATAGGGCGGATGCGGCGATACTCCGGCCGGAAGTCATGGCCCCACTCCGAGATACAATGGGCCTCGTCGACGGCATAGAACGAGATCTTCACCGACTTCAAGAACTCTACGTTCTCTTCCTTGGTGAGCGACTCCGGAGCCACGTAGAGCAGTTTTGTGCGCCCTTCGCGTATGTCCTTCTTCACCATGTCGGTGGCCGTCTTGTTGAGTGAAGAGTTAAGGAAATGTGCCGTGCCCTCATGCTCGCTCAGGTTGGCGATGAAGTCCACCTGGTTTTTCATCAGGGCAATGAGTGGAGAGATGACGATGGCCGTCCCCTCCATGAGCAGCGACGGCAACTGATAGCATAGCGACTTGCCTCCGCCTGTTGGCATGAGCACAAAGGTATTCTTGCCGTCGAGCACATTGCGTATAATGGCTTCCTGCTCGCCTTTGAACGAGTCAAAGCCGAAATAGTGCTTCAGTTGGGCTGTCAGGTTGTTCTTTTCTTTTTTCATAGGCCTTTTTCCTTTCTCGCTCTATACTTCTATAGCGGTAGCCGCTCGGCTTTGCCGCTTTTACAAAGCGTAGCGACTAAAAGAAATTCTTCACTCTTCACTTCCATAGCGGTAGCAAATTCTTCACTCTTCACTCTTCACTCTTCATTCTTCACTTAAAAGCCCCGAGCGAGGCACTCTTCTGTAGTTGTTCCTTGGCATATTCCGCTGTCACCTCGAAGGTTTTCACACGCTTCGACGGCACCTCGAACATAGCCTCCATCATCACGCTCTCAACGATGGAGCGCAGGCCGCGTGCCCCGAGTTTATACTCTACGGCCTTGTCGACGATGAAAGCGAGGGCTTCGGGTGTGAATGTCAACTCAACGCCGTCCATCTCAAAGAGTTTCACATACTGCTTCACGATGCTGTTCTTAGGCTCCGTGAGGATGCGCGTCAGGGCGGCGCGGTCCAGCGGGTTCAGGTAGGTGAGCACCGGCAGGCGGCCGATAATCTCTGGAATAAGCCCGAAGGACTTCAGATCCTGCGGCTGCACGTAGCGCATCAGGTCGTCCTTGTCTATCTTCCTCACGTTCTGCACGGAGTTATAGCCCACGGTGTGAGTGTTCAGTCGCTGTGCTATCTTGCGCTCTATGCCGTCGAAGGCCCCGCCACAGATAAACAGGATGTTGCGCGTATCCACGGCGATATACTCCTGGTCGGGGTGCTTGCGTCCGCCCTTCGGCGGCACGTTGACGGTGGTGCCCTCAAGCAGTTTCAGCAGCCCCTGCTGCACGCCCTCGCCGCTGACGTCGCGTGTGATGCTGGGGTTGTCGGCCTTGCGTGCTATCTTGTCTATCTCGTCGATGAACACGATGCCTCGCTGCGTAGCCTCCACGTCGTAGTCGGCCACCTGCAGCAGGCGTGTGAGGATGCTCTCCACGTCTTCGCCCACATAGCCGGCCTCGGTGAAGACGGTGGCGTCGACGATGGTAAACGGCACGTCGAGCAGTTTGGCGATGGTGCGGGCCAGCAGCGTCTTCCCCGTGCCGGTAGAGCCCACCATGATGATGTTCGACTTCTCTATCTCCACGCCGTCCTTGTCGGCAGGCTGCTGCAGGCGCTTGTAGTGGTTGTACACGGCCACGGCAAGGAAACGCTTGGCATCGTCCTGCCCGATGACATACTGGTCCAGGTATTCCTTGATCTCGCGGGGCTTGGGCACCTGTGTCTTGTCCTTACGGCCATTGGCCGGCTTCGGTTCGCTGGCGGCCGACTCCTGCACAATCCTATAAGCCTGCGCGGCACAGTCCTCGCAGATAAAGCCGTTGATGCCGGAGATAAGCAGTTTTACCTCTCGGTCGCTGCGGCCGCAGAAATTACATGTCTTTTTCATTTCTTCACCAGCACTTGGTCAATCATTCCGTAGGCCTTGGCCTCCTCGGCCGTCATCCAGTAGTTGCGGTCGCTGTCGGCCCACACCTTGTCGTAGTCGGTATGCGAGTGGTCGGCAATGATGGTATAGAGTTCCTTCTTCAGTTTCTGTATCTCGCGGGCCTCTATCTCAATGTCGCTGGCCTGGCCCTGCACGCCGCCCAGGGGCTGGTGTATCATCACGCGGCTATGGGTCAGTGCCGAGCGCTTGCCCTCCTGACCAGCCACGAGCAGCACGGCGGCCATCGAGGCGGCCATGCCGGTGCAGATGGTGGCCACGTCGCTGGAGATGAACTGCATGGTGTCGTAGATACCCAGTCCGGCATAGACGCTGCCGCCGGGCGAGTTGATGTAGATGCTGATGTCCTTGCCCGGGTCCACGGAGTCGAGATACAGCAGTTGTGCCTGCAGGGTGTTGGCGGTATAGTCGTCAATCTGCGTGCCGAGGAAGATGATGCGGTCCATCATCAGTCTCGAAAAGACATCCATCTGGGTGACGTTCAACTGACGCTCTTCCAGGATATAGGGGTTGAGATACTGTGCCTGTGCCTTCATCACATCGTCGAGCACCTGTCCGTCAAAGCGCAGGTGCTGGGTAGCATATTTCCTAAAATCGTTCATAAAAATCTATATTTGGTGTTTTGTAGATACAAAATTACGAAAAAAAGTCGAGATGCAATGCATCCCGGCTCTTTTTTTTGGTTAAAGAATTATAATTAAGTTTCACATTCGCTCAACTTGCATCATTCATTTTTCCATCACATACTCCAGCACCAGCGTCTGGCGAGGCTTGAGTTGCAGGTCAGCCGACAGGTCGTAGTAGCGGCCGGTGGGGATATCCCTCACGCGGGCGGTCTTGCCGATGACCTCGGCATAGCGTTTCACGTCCATGGTGGCAGGCTGCGACGTGCCGTTGAGGATGGTCAGCACGATATTCTTCTGCCAGCGGCGGGCAATGACGTAGACACCGTTATAAGGTATGAACTGTATCATCTTGCCCTGCGTGACGGCCTTGCTGCCCTGGCGCCAGTGCAGCAGCCGGCTCAGCCAGTTGAACATGCCGTTCTCGGCGGCCGTGCGTCCTTCCTTGGTGAAGGCATTATGGCTGTCGCCGGGGAAGCCGCCGGGGAAGTCCTTGCGCACATGGCCGTCGGTTTCTTTCTTCGTGCCGTTCATCATAATCTCCGTGCCGTAGTAGAGTTGGGGTATGCGGTTGACGGTGAGCAGCAGCGCCAGGCCCTGCTTCAGGGCCAGCGAGTCGCGGCCGTCGCCCAGGAAGCGGTCGGTGTCGTGGTTGTCGAGGAAAGCCATCACCGACGAGGGGTTGGGATAGAGGTAGTCGTAGACAAACGAGTTGTACAGGCGGTTCATGCCGCGCCACCAGGCATCGGTGTCCTCGTGCTTGGCCGAGTCGAGGGCTTCCTGGAACGAGAAGTCCATCACGGTCTTCAGGTAAGAGTTCGTGTCAGAGAGCCTGGAGTCCTTCTGCCACGCGGCAGTATAGGCAGGCACGGTGACCCATGTCTCGCCCACGGTGTTGAAGTTGGGATATTCATCGTTGAGTTCCTTCATCCACTGGGCCATGGGCTCGCGGAAAGCATACGGATAGGTGTCCATGCGGATGCCATCGATGCCGGCGGTCTCTATCCACCAGATGCTGTTCTGTATCAGGTAGCGCATCAGGTGGGGGTTGCGCTGGTTCAGGTCGGGCATGGTGCTCACAAACCAGCCCTCCTGGGTCTCGCGACGGTCTACCTCCGAGGCGTAGGGGTCGAGCACAGGCGTTAGTTTATAACTGGTCTGCAGGAAGTCGGTGCCACGCGGGTCGCTGCCGCCACCTGAGGCCTTGAGCCAGCCGTGCAGGTTGAACCAGTCGTCCGACGGCATGTCGGCCACCCACGGATGCTCGAAGCCGCAGTGGTTGAAGATCATGTCCATGACCACCTTCAAGCCCTTGGCATGGCAGTCGTCTATGAGACGGCGGTAGTCGGCATTGGAGCCGAAGCGCGGGTCTACCCGGTAGTAGTTGGTGCAGGCATAGCCGTGATAGGTGCTCCACGTGTCCATCATGTCGGGCGAGTCGTTCTCGAGGATAGGCGTAAACCACAGGGCCGTCACGCCCAGGTCGCAGAAATAGTCCAGGTGCTGGCGCAGGCCTTCCATATCGCCGCCATGACGCAGCGACGGGGCCTGGCGGTCTTCCTTATAGGCACGCATGCCCTTCACCTGCGGGTTGTGGCCGGCACCCTGAGCAAAGCGGTCGGGCATCAGCAGATAGAGCACGTCGCTGATGTCAAAGCCCTTGCGCTCCTCGCCCTTCATCTCGCGGGCCTTCAGCAGATAGTCCACCTTCACGGCCTTGCCTTTCGCGCCCTTGAAGTTCAGCGTCATAGTGCCCGGCAGCGCATTGCCCACGTTCATATAGATAAAGAGGTAGTTGGGTGAGTCGAGGCGCACCAGGCTGTCTATCCTCACGCCGGGGTAGTCGGTGGTCACCGACTGCACGTCGCGGATACCCTGGCCGTAGACCATCAGTTGCACACGGGGGTTCTTCAGCCCCACGAACCAGTCGGTAGGTTCAATACGGTCTACCGTCACCTTCGTTGCTTTTGCTGCGCTCATACACATTGTTGCACTAAGCATGAATAAGAGAAAAAACAGTTTCTTCATATTGTCTTACATTTGTTTTAGTGCAAAGATACGACATATTGGGTAAACGGCCAAAACTTTTATAAAAAAAATCTTGCTTTTAAGGAAATATTTTTCTACCTTTGCACCGAAAAACAGGAGTTGATGAGTTAAAGTAGTTAAAGGAGTTAAAGGAGTTAAAGGAGTTAAAGGAGTTAGATTTCCTGCTTCAGATTCTATATAATAAATAATGTACGCGCAAGCGTTAAGACAACATGAAGACCATACTAGACAAATTATTCGAAGCCGTGCCCTACGACCAACTATGGCACTGGGCACTCACGTTCTGCCGCAACCTGGTGGTGGCTGCCATCGTCTATTTCATTGGCCGCTACCTGGTCAGGTTCATCATCACCGTGTTTACCAGGATGCTGCAGCGCAGCAAGGTAGACCCCACCCTCTACACCTTCCTCAACAGCATCATCAACGTAGTGCTGTGGTTTGTGCTGCTCATCATCATCATCGGCATCCTAGGCATAGAGACATCGTCGTTCATAGCGCTCTTCGCATCGGCCGGCATGGCCGTCGGCATGGCCCTCAGCGGCACCATGCAGAACTTCGCCGGCGGCGTGATGATACTCCTGTTCCGGCCCTTCAGGGTGGGCGACTTCATTGAGGCGCAGGGCTATGCAGGCTTCGTGAAGGAGATACAGATCTTCAACACCGTCATACGCACCACCGACGCACAGATCATACTCATTCCCAACGGATCACTGTCCAGCGGCACGATGAAAAACTCGTCGAAAGAACTCTACCGGCGCGTGGACCTGGAGTTTCAGTTTGCATACGGTGCCGACTACGACGAGGTGAAGGCGGCCATCATGGACATACTCAAGCAGCATCCGCTGGTCATACAGCAGCCCGTGGCCGACTCTGCCGTCGTGGCGGAGCCATGGATAGGACTCATACGGCTGGGCGACAGCGGCGTCAGCGTGGTCACACGCTCCTGGTGCAAGGGTTCCGACTACTGGAACGTCTACTTCAGCATCAACGAGACCGTCTACCAGATGCTCAAGGACCGCGGCTTCATGTTCCCCTTCAACCGTATGGACGTCACCATCCTCAACCAACCCACCCACACCGCACCATCGCTTTGACCGCGTAACTGCCCAGTCATGTAAAACCGACCTAAACACACAGCGAAGTCAGTTTTCTAACCGCAAGCGGCCTCTCAAAAAACAAATAAATAGTCCTCAGTGTCCTCTGTGTTGAAAATTGTACCCGCTCCACCTTGGTCGCTTGCCTCAGCAAGAACTTATTTTTTATCATTACTAAATCATAAATCAAGGGAGAAAAATCAAAAAGAGATGTTGGATGTCGAAAAATAGCCTTACCTTTGCATCCGAAATTAAAAACCGACTACAACAATGAAGAGCATATTAGAAGGACGGCCTTCGCTGAAGGCAGAGATCGACAAGACAGCCGAGGTGGCAGGCTATCTGTGGCAAAACGGATGGGCAGAGCGCAACGGCGGTAACATCACCGTCAACGTGACAGAATATGTGGACGACGACATACGCGCCATGGCACCCATCAGCGACGTGAAGCAGATAGGCGTCACCCTGCCCGCACTGAAAGGATGCTATTTCTATTGCAAAGGCACGGGCAAGCGCATGCGCGACCTGGCACGCAGGCCCATGGACAACGGCTCCGTGATACGCATCCTCGACGACTGCGCATCCTATGTCATCATCGCCGACAACGCAGTGATGCCTACCAGCGAACTGCCAAGCCACCTCACCGTACACGCACGCCAGATAGAGACGGCATCAGGCTATAAGGCCACCGTACACACCCACCCCATAGAACTGGTGGCCATGAGCCATAACAGGGAGTTCCTGGGCAAGGACGTGCTCACACGCATACTCTGGTCTATGATCCCCGAGACAAAGGCCTTCTGCCCCCTGGGACTGGGCATCGTGCCCTATACCCTGCCCGGCTCCAACGCCCTGGCCGATGCCACGCTGAAGGAACTCGAGGACTACGACGTGGTGATGTGGGAGAAGCACGGCGTCTTTGCCAAGGGTACCGACGTGATGGATGCCTTCGACCAGATCGACGTCCTCTCGAAGTCGGCCAAGATATACATCAACGCCAAGTGCATGGGCTTCGAGCCCGAGGGCATGAGCGACGAGCAGATGAAGGAGATGACCCGCGCCTTCAACCTGCCAAGGTAACAAAACAACAGGGCAACAATAGGTAACGATAGAATAAGTAATAGTTAATAGTTAAAGGTTTTTTATGGTTAATGATTAAATGGTTTATGTTAAAAGATTTATATGGTTACAAGGTAAAAGGATTGCAATAAACAACTACTGGCTATATATAATTGATTGAAAAAACCGACAATCCCCGGCGCTGTGAAGCGACGGGGATTTGTTTTTAGTAAAAAAGACGCGAAAACATTCCGTCAAGTCTGAAAGTCGAAGACGTGTTCAAGAATTTATAACAACAATACACATAATAATTAACTTAAATAAAAAATATGTGAAAATATTTGGTATTTCGTAAAGAAATCATTACTTTTGCTGATAAATTCAATTGACTAGAACAAGAACAGACAGTATGAACACTACAGCAGTACATATCGACACCCAACTCTACAACAGTGCTGCGGAGTATGCCCGTAGGCAACACACCAGCGTAGACAAGATGCTGGAGGCATACATCACTGCCATGCTGTTGCAGACAATGACGACAGAGCAGAATACAGGAAACAGCAAGAATCGCAAGAAAACAGGGCTACAGGAAAGGCTTTGTGAGAGACTTGAAGAGATGAGGCAGCTGGAATACGACTGGGATGACGAAGGAGCACCACCCATCAACGAAGAAATTATAGGAACGGTCGCTGCACTCGTTGATGAAGAGGGGGGAAGGAACATGGAGCACTGGATAATTTTCCCTGACACCAATGGCACGCTTATGCTCGAAGCAAAGCACCAGGACGCAACAATAAGCATCGGTAAAAAAGAATTTTCATACGTATTCCACTCACAGGAGCACGACGAAAGTGCCAGCCATCTGCCACTATCCATCGACACCCTTATGCAAATCATAAAGCATATCAATGAACAGCAGGGATAAAGAAGAACATATTGCAAGGCTGCTAAAGAAATGCTGGATATATGAAGGAAGAATCTCTCCAACAGCTTTCAGCTTGAGGCCAGGAATCAGTGAAACCTATGTCTCCGTATTGCGTGAATCACACCCTTCATTTAAGGCAGATGCACTGAAAATAGTAAAAGGAAAGCATGGCTCTTTTTACGCTACATTGTCAGCAGACGAACTGGAAAGGAAAAAGGACACCACAGAGAAGGAAAAAGTCACATACGAAGTGAGAAACGTCGATAACCATACATATAAATCGCACGCTGGCATCTACATCGCGATAAATGGGCATCATATCATCGGAGGAGAACCCTTTGGACAATTCACTAAGGAGAAGGAAGTATCGGAGGGAAGAATACTCATTGACATAGGAAAGACTCTGGCTCGGATGGCAGAGAAAAACATTAAAGTATTAAGCTGATATACAACATTTTTCTTTTCTTATATTTAATAACTAAATTCTTACTTAACAATGAAAAAACTAAACTTTTCAAGTCGCTCCTCATGGCAGCAGGGCTGCTCGTGGGGGCAGACGAATTTTGATAAAAGATTTGATGGTTACGTCGAGGAGCTGGCTACACCGTGTCAGGTGTATGGTCTGGACGGGATGTCAATCGGATGTGAAGCAATATGGGACACTGGGGCTGAGGACTCCGTCATTTCGCCAGATGTGGCAAAAAAACTTAAGTAAAAAAACGTGAAAACATTTGGCATTCTGTAAGGAAAGTACTACTTTTGCCGATAGATAAGATTAACGATAAAGAAAACGATTATGGTGATTACAGGAACGGATTTCAGAACTAACCAGTCACACTACATAGGAGCTGCCTATCGGGGCGAAGACGTAGTGGTGAAAGCTCGTGCTGGTAGTTTTAGGGTGGTGCCTGTACGGAATAATGCAACACCCAAGAGGAACAGAGACATTAAGGCAGAATTACAAGGCGCCTTCAGGCAGGTGAAAGAACATATAGATGGGAAAGGGCAGTTAACAACAGCAGAAGAACTATTGGATGAACTTCGACGTATTAACAACTGACTATTTCAATGTGGAGGCGA
>JAFSYY010000111.1 GCA_017455845.1 Prevotella sp.
ATTCTTCACTCTTCACTCTTCACTCTTCGCTCTCACAGTCTATACGAGAAGTTAATCATCAGCGACGTGCTGCTCACATGATATTTGCCGTAGGCCACATGCAGTTTCAGCCGTTCCAGCGACAGACCCGCGCCCAGCGACAGCGCAGCACCATGGCTGCTCTCTTCCTCGCCCGCCGTGATCTTCATCTCCGAGGCCCGCATGGCATTATAGCCGAAGGCCACGTAGATCTGCTCCGACAGCAGCAGGTCGGCACCAAACACCAGATGGCGGCCGATGCCATACTCCCAGTCGTTGAGGCGTACCAGCGCACCCGAGAAGCGCAGCGGCGACCCTACCAGGCGTTTGCCGACACCCACCTGCAGGTCTATGGGCATGCGCTCGAAGTCGTCCTCGTAGGTGGTCAACTGTCCGCCCAGGTTACGCACCACGGCACCCACGCTCCACTCCGTGTCGGGGTCGTAGAAGTTCAGGCCCAGGTCTACGGCAGCACCCAGAGAGTTGTATGCGCCGATATACGAAGCCACCATCTTCGCCGTGACACCACCGCTGAAATAGTTGGAGAGGAGATAGGCAAAGGTGCCGCCCAACGCAAAGTCGTTGGCATGGAAGGTGCCCAGGTCCTGATTGTCGTAGGTGGTCTCCTTCATCTCCCCGAAGTTGATGAAGCGGCCCTGCACGCCCCACGACGCCCGCTCGCCCACCATCTTCGAATAGGAGGCGGCGCCGGTCACCGAGCCCTGCATATACGTCATCATGTTCAGGCCCAGCGTGCCGTCGCTCACATTGGTGAGCAGTGCAGGGTTATGGAACACCAGCGAGCCGTCGTCGTCGGGCAGCGTCACGTTCTCACCACCCAGCGCCGCCACATGTGCACTGACGGGCAGCCGCAGGAAATTGAACACGGTCTGGCTCTCCTGACCGTGCACCAGCACGGCAGGCACCACCATCAAGACTGATAAAAACACGCGCTTCATTGTCATAGATGGTGCAAAGTTACGAAAAAAAGAGAGAATTGCAAAAGGAAAACGCAGAAAAACAGGAAAAATAATAAAAAGGCTGTATACAAGTCGTATTCCGGCTGTATACAAACTGTATTCCGGCCGAATACAACTTGTATACAGCCGGAATACAGTTTGTATACAGCCCGAATACAGTTTGTATATGGCCTGAATACAAAAACACTATTGTTTTTCGGGCAAAGGTAGCACTTTTCTGTTAAAATGCCAAATATTTCAGTGCACTTTTCAGATTGGCTGACAAAAAAATCAAAAAAAATCCGGGCCGCACAATTGCTGTGCGCCCCGGAAACCTAATCTTCAATTTTCAATCTTCAATCTACCTCACCACCTGCTTCTTGCCGTTGACGAAACACAAAAAATGGTCTCTCTTACCTTCTTGTCATTAGGTGATGATTTCCTACTTTCATTCATTATGCCAAACTCGTATGCCCCCTGCTGCCAGATAGTCTGATCAGGGTAGAAATAGATACGGAAGAATATATCATAGTCGGTTTTGAAACCATATTCTCCCTCTTCCTTACACCATACTGTGTAAGGCGACACCAAGTTTAGTTTGTCAAGGTTCAGTGCATTCATGCCTTATTGATTTGCTGTCGGTAAATAGCAATTTGCTCGAACTCTTTTTCAGTTTTTTCTACCCACTGCTTTTTCCTCGCTATCATCTTGCGGAATGCTTCCAGAGCCTCACTGCCGCTGCTGTATTGAATGGCCTCGTATGTCATATAATTGAACGTATTTGTTTTTTCGCCGACAAAATTACAATATTATTATGATGCAACCAAATTTTCAGTGCACTTTTTCCGGTTGGTTGACGAAAAATGCAAAAAAATTCCGGGCTGCACAATTGCTGTGCGCCCCGGAACCTAATTATCGATTTTCAATCTTTAATCTTCGATTTAGCGTACAACCTGCTTCTTGCCATTGACGATGTACAGACCCTTCTTCAGGCTCTGAACCTTCTGGCCGTTCAGGTTATAGACATTGCCATTCTGAGCCTCGGCAGCAGCGATGCTGCGGATGCCAGTAGCAACATTATCTGTCTTAGCCTCGTCGTAAACAACCTCACAGTCAACGTTGTAACCGTTTTCAAACACAGTAGTTGGGTTGAACTTGAAGGTGATGTCGAAGTAACCATCTGTCATACCTTCAGGCAGAATCTTACCTTCAGGCAGATTCACTACATAGTCGGCATTGCCACTTGGATTCTCTACAGTAGCATTGAAGCCCCAAGTGATGTCCCAACTATGGCTGCGAACAACCTTGTAGAGAATCTTCGTACCAGGATTCAGGGCAACGTCATTGAACGACAATGTATAAACACCGTCTTCATCCTCATCAGAAAGGTTATTGGCTGCAAGGGTAGGATCCCAAGTCTTGGTGAATACAGGATCATCCTTATCACCATCTTCTGTTCCACAGCCACCAACAAGAGTGTAGTCGTAATTAGTAGCAACACCTTCAGCAAACTTCACATTCTGGAATGACAGCCAACTGATGTTGTTGTTACCAGCGACGATGAACTTAATCTTCAGCACGCCATCCTCGCCGACTTCACCCTTGGCGGTGAACTGATCCAGGTAGAACTGCGTATTAGGAACCTGCTCACCAGTGCAGACATTGGTCATATCGCCGTCATTAGCCTGCATCTTAATGCCGTAGGCAGCATCGGTATTGCCATTCTTAACACGGACGCGCACCAAAGCAGTGACGTCGTACCAGCCGGCAGTAATACCGTTCATCGTAGCGGTGAGGGTCTTCTCGACCAGTGATTCACCATCGCCGGTCCAGTACTCGAAGAAGGGAACCACGAAATTAGAACCGTCACTGACGCCCTCGTTGCTCCATGTGTTGATGTGGTAGGTAGCCCAGTCCATAGGCTCGGCATCCCACACGCTCATCAGCAGATCGTCGACATTGTTAGAAGCGCGCCATCCGGTAATCACGTAGGGATCCTGCAGGGCGTTGGCCTCGGCAGCGGTCAGTTCGGCAGCCTCGTACTTCTGGTACCACTGTCCGTAGTACTCGTTGTAGGCCTCCTCGGTGTAGACATTAGTGCTCTCGGTGAGTTTCTTCATCTGAGCCAGCACGTTCTTAGCCTTGATGTAGGTCTCGCCCTTTGCGATGGCATCCTGAAGTCCGGCGATGACAATCTCGGCCTGTTCGACTGAGGTAATCTCACCGCTGGCGTTGTTTAAGACATTCTGCAGTTCGGTGACGACAGACTCCACCTCAATCTCCTCAGAGACGAGCATCTGGCTTAGTTGAGCCTTCAGTTCCTCCAACTGTGCAAACACGGCGGCGTTCTTCACCTGGTCGATGCTGGCTTCAGCACCGTAGTAGGTCAGCACGAAGTTGTCCCAGATACACCAGAGGGCGGTGTTGGTCTCCAGTTTGGCACCGATGGTGAGCGTGCCGCCCTCCTCTACCTTCACGTAGATGGGGTCGATGGTGTATTTGCCTGCACTGAACGAAGCAGAAGCGTCGCTCATGCTGTTCTCAGAGGTAGTCTTGAGCGGGAAGTTCTGCTTCTCGTCATTTGCGAAGAATACGGGCAGGTTGTCGTTGTCCTCGCCGTCCTGACGGTAGAAGCCCTGTGCGGTGAGTGCATAGACACCGGCGGGAGCACCCTCCAGAGTCTGGCTCAGGGTGAATGCTGCGTGGAAGGACTCAGCGCAGTTGTTGGTGTTGTTACCACCCGAGATGTTGTTCACGCCGTCGGCCGTCCACTCGTTCGAGTAGCGGTTGTTGCGTCCGAAGTCGTGGTCCTCGATGAGCAGGGTAGCATCCATCGGGGCATCGACGGTGGCGTTGGTCAGAGCAGCCTTGGCATCGACGAGCGAGACGATGGTCCAGAGAGCATTCTCGCTGTCGGCAGCCAGGTTCGTGCCCAGAATGGTCGAAGTGCCGTCCCAGCCGTAGTAGTTGTCGCCGTTGGCGATGGTGTACTGACCCTCGCTCACCTCGCTAACAGTAAGGGCAATAGGTGACTCTTTGTCCATGTACTCGCCGTTGAAGTAGTAGGATTTGCCGCCGTTGTTCACCTGCGACTCGATGTTGTACTTGCCGTTGGGCATGGGCACGAGTTTCAGGTACTCAGGATGCTCGACGAGCGATGCGCGTGTGCCCCAGTCGTTGGCGGCACCCCAGTACTTGCCCGATGCGACGTTCTTCACGATGTACTTCTGGTAGGTGAAGTTGTGCTCGCCCCAGTAGAAGTACTCCTTGCCGTCCTCGAAGACGAGGTTCTCGGTCTGGGGTTTACCCTCACCAGCGTTGAAGATGATGTTGGCAGGAGCGGTATAGCCATTGTAAGTGAAGGTGAAGATGCCTTCTGCACCTTCCAGTTTCGTGCCGGGCCATGCGCCAGCCTCCTCTACCTTAGCGTCGCCTTCGCCAGTCCAGGTGTAGGCATACACCTCTTCCCAGGCGGGATCAGCGTCGTTCTTGAAGGTCACGGTGAAGGTCTTCTCCGGACGTGTAATCTCAATCTTCGTGATGAAGAGGTTAGTGCCAGTGTTCGAGCGGGTCAGCGTGATGGTCTTGCTGCCGGCAGCATCTTCAGGAACAGTCAATGTGATGGTATTAGGCTCACCATATTCGGGCTCACTCTCAACAGCAGCATTGATATTATTAAATTCCTTTCCATCACCTGTGGTCAACACTGTAGAACCATTCTCAAATTTCAGTTTAGCACCAGAAACTTTTTCTTTGACATTCTTGTTGCGGAATGCCGTGATGGCAATCTCGTCGCCAGCCACCAAAGCCTGGTCAAGCGTAATGACAACAGTATTTGTAGAGAAGTCTTTAGCACCGCGCAAACGGATTGTGTAATACTTGTCGTTTGCAACATTAATGTCATCTTCGCCAACAGCCGTACCGCCGTTCTGGTCAGCATAGCCATCGGGAGAGTTCCAATAGTAAACATTATTCTTTGCGAAGACGGGCATCTCGCGCTTCACGCCAGCCACGCCAATCTCCTCGGTCTCGGCATTAAAGGTGATGGTGATGGTGTAGATACCCTCGCCACCCAGATAGTCGGGAGTGATTACCCAGTTGTCGCCTTCAGGATACCAAGTCTCGTAGTTCTTCACTACCTTGAAAGCAGGCTGATTATCAGCATTTACGGTAATAAACTTAGCCGTCCACTCGTAGAGACCGCTCTCTGCGTTCAGCGTCATCTCGTTCTTTTCTGCATCCCAGTCATAACCAGTGAGGTCAGTAGTACCGGCAACGGTATAGATGGGGTTCTGCTCCAGTTGGTATGCGGTATAGGCAGCAATCAACTGACGGATGGCTTCACCGTACTTAGCGAGGCTAGCATCCGTACCCAGAGCAGCAACTGCAGCAAGTTTTGCCTGCACAGTGGCATCCTCGATATTCGCGTCTGCGACAGTCTGCACAAATGCGGCTGCGGCGGTCTTGAAGGCTTCGATGGCTGCTTTGGCGGCAGCGATGACATCCTTCACGCTGCTGCTGCTGTCGGTAGCGGCAGCCTTGGCGGTAGCGATGGCGGCGTTCAGCGTCTCGTTATCCATAGCGGAGGCATAGCCTTCCACCTTTTCGATGATTTCAGGAGCGGCAGCCTTGGCGAGGGTAACCAACTCGTTGGCAGCGGTAGAAACGGCATCGATGTCAACCGGCGTAGCAGTCAAGAGTGCTGCCAGTGCAGTTATCTTGTTGGAAATCTCGGTGTAGCCATAGTTTGAGGCAAAAGTATTGAGTTCTCCCATAACCGTTGTAGCAACGGGCTTCACAGCCGTCAGCAGTGTCTGTGCTGCGGCGGCCAGCGTCTCAACGGTAGCCTCGCTGCTGGCGAGGGCTGTCTTTGCGGTGGTAATGGATTCGGTCAATTCCTCCGAGTCAAGCATCTCAGCCAGTGCGATAACTTTCGTCAGTGTGGCCTTGGCTTCCTCCAGCGGGTTGCTGGTAGTATATGGACTTTTTCCATCACCCCATCCAGTGATGGTGAAGATGGTCTGGTCGACAATGGCGGTGAAGTCGATGTCGTCGGTCTGGTTCCAGACGTTCTTCCAGGGGTCAGCATCAGTTCCCTCCGGGTTGATGCGAGCGAGAATGAGTCCTGTGAAACTCTCAGGAATCTGAGTGGCATAAACACCACTTACCTCCGCGAACGGGAACCAGGCATCGCCGGCGTCATTCCAGGCGTAGGCGGCGAAGGTAGCATTGTCGGCATCCCATACGCTGGGAACAAGGAATATGGTCTTGTCAGGTACGACCTCTGCATACTCCACCTCCATGACGTAGCAAACTTGCTCGCCGGTATTGGTGAAAGTGATTTCCTTTGTGGCTTCGAAAGAGAAAGAACGGACATCCGGGTTGGTCTTGTCCCCGTCGCTATAGCAACTCATCAGACCTCCACTTGTTTCTGCATCGTAGTCTACGTCAGCCACTTCTTTCCAGTAAGTGTCGCGAAGTCCCTCTGCATCAGAGGCTTTGTTGATGTAACTGTAGAACGTGATGCCAATAGCCTCTTTGGGCAATGTCAGCGTGTTCTGTGCTCCGTTGGACACCTTCATAGAGGTGTACTCAGTGCCATTGACGGTGATCTTGTTGGCACTCTGGATGTTTTTGCTTGTGTTTCCAGTAATGGCAACCGTCACACCTTCTGCCAATGTGATGGAATTGGCCTGAGAGGCACCACTCGGCCACGAGTAGATGACCTTCTCCGCGTTCGCTCCCGTGACGCATAGCATCATGAGTGCGAGTAAAGATAGAATCTTTTTCATACGCTTTGTTCTGTTTTTAGTTGTTAATAAATAGGGTTAGTTAAAAAAAGGGTTATTGTTTTTATAAATCATTTGTTATTACATCTGCTATTGTTTCATTTCATGAAGTCCTTTTCTTGCAATCTCCACGAGACGCCGTTGTATGAGAAGCAGGATGAAATCCTGTGATGCTTGGTCTGTGATAGTATTCATCCGTCTTCCTCCAATAAGAGATTCGCCGGCCACGGTGATGAATATTCCTGCATGTGATTTCAAGAAACTGTTGTCACACTCTTTTACCTCGTACACAACATTGTTGAAACTGGCCTTTCGTATATCACCTACGTTCATAAGAGCATATCCGTAGAGTTTTCGGTTCTTTCCCTGTGGTATGTTCATTATGTCTGCCTTCCAACTTGGCATTGTCGTCCTAACGACAGAAATATATTTCTCAGAGATTGTTTCCCTGAGTTTAAACGCCTCTGTCTGCAGTTCGCCGTTGTATATCATCTTCGGCGCGAAGAGTGCTCTTGCCACGTTTTCGTCATTCCCCAGCATACCCTATATGTCTCATTGTCTCTATCACAGCCTCTGGCGTGAAAGACAGATGGTTTTCCCCCTCCATTTTTCTTTCTGCGAATCTGTAATATGAGAAATCGTCTTTGCCTATGTTGATTCCTGCCTCCAGCGGTTTGTACTCCATAAGCAGTGTGCCGTTGGCCGCTGGGAATATAGTCCACCCTCTCAATTCATCGTCGGTACTCAGTTCCAGCACTTGCTTGAAGTTTTTCACCACTTCATTGTTCAGAGGCAATGCCCCGTCATCGTCCCATCCAGGCCCATACTCTTGGAAATCGGAGAGCCGCCTCATCAGCATCTGATAGTCGCCCCCCCTGATCAAGCCTTCTCCACCGATGCCTACTGCCGTCTGCATAAGTAGCGCCATAAGGATGCTCTCCATCATCTTGTCGACGCTGGTGTTATGCTGCCTAGCATAGTCTGCTGCCTGGTTATACAGTGTGGTGCTGATATTAATTGCTGTCGTTCCTGTCATATATTCTTTCTTCGCGCCGCAAAAAGACAGAATCTTTTTCCTCCGCTTTATTATATTGTTATGTTAATAATTGGGTCATGCTTCATTTTTAATGGCAAAGATAAACATTTTTTTTGAAACGACAAAGGTTTTTGAAAAAATATTATAACCCACATCGGTCGTTAGACCGAAAATGTTGTTTTTATTGTCATTGTTGTCTTTAAAAAACACCTTCTGTTCTTTTTAACAAAAAAACCGTGGCTATCGCCACGGCTTCATGGTATGACCGGCAGGACTGGTGTCCAGGAGCGTCACGTCGAAGACCAGGACGCTATAGCCGGGTATGGACCCGCTGCCCGACGTGCCATAGCCCAGTTGCCAGGGTATATAGACACGCCAGTAGTCGCCCACGCACATGTGCTGCAAGGCGGTGGAGAGTCCGTCGATGGTACCCGACAACTTCATCTTGGCCGTTGAGCCCGTCTTGACGGAATAGGTGTCGAGCACCGTGCCGTCGAACACATAGCCCTGCGGATAGGACACGGAGGGTATGAGGCGCCCCTGGTAGATGATGCGCACCGAGTCGGTGTAGGCAGGCTTCACGGTGCTGCTCCCCCGCCCTATCACCTTGACGTAGACATAGTCGCCGACAGCACCCTCTGTGCTCTCGTCGAGCGAGAAGCACTTGATGCGTTTCCACTGGTATCGGCTGTCGGGCGAGAGGAGCGAGTCGTTGGCCAGAGAAGCCAGGAACTGCTCGTTGCGTGTCTGCCAGTCGGCAAACTCCTCTTCCTCGGCCGCCTCTTCGCTACAGGCGCAAATGAGAAGTGAGAAATATGAAATGAGAAATATAAATGAATAATGGAGGAATGTGCTGAGCACGCCTCCGTGTACATGCCTCTCTTGGTGAGTAGCATTGTTTAACGTATGGATATTAGGAACATTCATTACTTCACTTCACATTTTGATTGTCCATTTCTCACTCTAGAGCCTCTTCAGCAGTGACGTGATGCTCACCTTGTCCTCGATGATGCTGTTCAGGTCTTCAATCTTCACGCGCTCCTGCTCCATGGTATCGCGGAAGCGGAGGGTGACGCAGCCGTCGTTGAGCGTGTCGTGGTCGACGGTGACGCAGTAGGGCGTGCCGATGGCATCCTGGCGGCGGTAGCGCTTGCCTATAGAGTCCTTCTCGTCGTACTGGCAGGTGAAGTGATACTTCAGCGAGTCGATAATCTCGCGGGCCTTCTCGGGCAGGCCGTCCTTCTTCACCAGCGGCATCACGGCGCACTTCACGGGAGCGAGGGCTGCGGGCAACTTCAGCACCACGCGTGTCTCGCCGTTCTCCAGTTTCTCCTCATCGTAGGCATGGCACATAATCGAGAGGAACATACGGTCAACGCCGATGGATGTCTCGATGACAAACGGCGTGTAACTCTCGTTGGTCATCGGGTCGAAGTACTTGATGCTCTTGCCGGAGAACTTCTCGTGCTGCGAGAGGTCGAAGTTGGTGCGGCTGTGTATGCCTTCCACCTCCTTGAAGCCGAAGGGCATGTGGAACTCGATGTCTGTGGCGGCGTTGGCATAATGGGCCAGTTTGTCGTGGTCGTGGAAACGATAGTTCTCTGCGCCGAAGCCCAGGTTCTGGTGCCACTTCATGCGCGTCTCCTTCCACTTGGCAAACCACTCCAGTTCGGTGCCGGGCTTCACGAAGAACTGCATCTCCATCTGCTCGAACTCCCTCATGCGGAAGATGAACTGGCGAGCGACAATCTCGTTGCGGAAAGCCTTACCAATCTGTGCGATGCCGAAGGGAATCTTCATGCGTCCCGTCTTCTGCACGTTCAGGTAGTTCACGAAGATGCCCTGTGCCGTCTCCGGGCGGAGGTAGATCTTCATCGAGCCGTCGGCGGTAGAGCCCATCTCGGTGCTGAACATCAGGTTGAACTGGCGCACGTCGGTCCAGTTCTTCGTGCCGCTGATGGGGCATACAATCTCCTCGTCCAGAATAATCTGCTTCAGCGCCTCCAGGTCAGGGCCCTGCATGGCAGCGGCATAGCGTTCGTGGAGGGCATCGCGCTTGGCCTTGGTCTCGGCCACGCGGGGCGAGGTCTCCAGATACTTGGCCTCGTCGAAAGCATCGCCGAAGCGCTTGCGGGCCTTCTCCACCTCTTTCTGAATCTTCTCGTCGTATTTGGCTATCTGGTCTTCGATGAGCACGTCGGCGCGATAGCGCTTCTTAGAGTCGCGGTTGTCGATGAGGGGATCGTTGAAGGCGTCCACATGGCCGCTGGCCTTCCATATCGTGGGGTGCATGAAGATGGCGGAGTCGATACCCACGATGTTCTCGTGGAGCATCGTCATGGCCTTCCACCAATACTGCTTGATATTGTTCTTCAACTCCACGCCGTTCTGACCATAGTCGTACACAGCGCCTAAACCATCGTAGATCTCACTCGAGGGAAACACATAGCCATACTCCTTGCAGTGGCTCACGATTTTCTTAAATACATCTTCTTGTGCCATAGTTTAAGCCCCCAAAGCCAGGGGGACGGGGGTCTGAACAGACGTATAAACCAGACCTTATTTTATTATGTTTCATTACCGGGGCCCGCGTCTGTTCAGGCTCCCGTCCCCCCCGCTCAACCTCCGGCTGCCTGCGCAAAGCAAGAACGGAGGGGGCTTTGCGGCTGCAAAGTTACAACAATTTATTAATAATCGCGCATTTCTCAATTATTATTAACAAAAAATGTCAATAACAGCACCATTATTCAAAAAAAAGATATATCTTTGCACCTGAATGTACTAAAAACTTATGGAATATGAAAAAAACAACCTCAAGCAATCGAACCTTAGGCAATATCTTTGTCTACCATTTCCCTTTAATAATAATGATGATGCTCGCCATGCCAGGCCTGGTGGCTTGCGGCGAGAAGGACGACGACAGCAAGGAGCCTGACACGCCCGAGACACCTGTCAACCCCAGCAACCCAAGCACCCCCGGCAATGGCACGAAGGTGCCCGTGGCAGGCGGCACGGTGGCCCAGGGCGACATTGCCCTCACCTTTGCCAGCGGCACGTTTGCCGAAGACACTGAGGTGGCTCTGAAGGAGGTGAGCAAAGGCGAGGCGTATGGCGAGTATGAAGCCTCGAAATTTACGAGTTAACGCTGCCGGCCAAGGTCGACAGGCCTGTCGAGGTGAAGATCAAGAGCACTGTTGAGAACGGCACTCTGCTGGGCGTGATGATAGAGTCGGGCCTGAGAAAGTCGCTGGCCGAGGATGCCTCGCTGCCAGTGTACCTGGAAGGCACATACGATGCGGGTGAGTTCACCTTCTCCATACCCGCTACTCAGAACGCGAAAGACGACGGGCAGTCGACGGTGACGTTAGGACTTATCAACGTGGAGGATGCCGAAGACGGCACCACCAGGGCGGGAACAGTTAAGCCGGCAAGCAATTTCCTCGTGATACAAGGCAAGGTGGGTAACATAGAGTGGTACTACGACATGTACACGCTGGAGTGCCTGATGCTGAACAGTGCCAACAAGAAAAAGTTGAAGTCTAATTTCGACAAGATAAACCAATACATCACCTATGCCCTCAACCAGATCCACAGCCTTGGCTTCCAAGTGGAGACCAGCCGCAGGATACCCTTCATCTTCACTACGCTGGAACTGTCGAAAGACCACTTCGGCGCGTTTGTGCAATCGCCCTCCGACGACAAGAAGAGTTGCGTGGAACTGCATCTGACGAAGGTGCTCACCAATGAAAGCGACGCATCCCTCTCACAGACCATCATCCATGAGTTGCTGCACTATTTCCAGGCCGACTACGACCCACGCACGCCAAAGAAGAAATGCGGAGGTGCAGAGGAGAACGTGATATGCGAGGCAGCGTCGGTATGGGCAGAGCAGTTTATGAACAACGGCAAACTGAACGGCGACTTCATAGAGCAATATCTGCCTTCGTTTGTCAGGAGCATGGATGATGTGGACGCCCTTACCCCCAACGACGTGAACGCGCTGCTCCATCCAATCGAGTGGAGGAACAAGGAGATCAGTCGCTATGGCGAGCACGGCTATGCCATGAGCACGCTGCTCTATTACCTCACCAATCCCATGAGCGAGATGGAGGCGTTTGACATCAGCAAGACATCGATTGTGGAGATTTTCAAACAATGGAAGAAAAACAAGTCATACGTGGGTCTCACGTTCAGACCTTTCGACAAATGGTTTGACGAACATGAATGTGGCTTCCTGATGACCGACGATTTCGATAACTACATACTGGCACTGATGCAAGGAAAGATTATCGACAGCAAGAATATCAATATGGAGCGACTGGGAGGCGAAACAAAGCCTATCCTCCATTTGGCTTCGCTCAACGAAACTGACAAGGCAGAGTTTGCCGACGTCTGCCTGTCGCACGGCTGCAGGATGGCCAGACTGTCTATTGCACAGCGTGAGTCGTTCGCTGGCAAGAAAATAGTGGTCAAGCAGATGGAGCCCAATGTGAACACCTATGTCTTTGTCCGTGACAATAGTCAGAACTTAGAGTTGATTGACGGCAGGGCATCCCAGGACAATCCCCTCGTCATCAGCGGCGAGGCGTTCGACAAGATGTTGGGCGGGGCAAAGAAGAGTAGCATCTATCTGGTTATCATCAACCACCAAAGCAGCAAGGCATCATACAGTACCTCGTGCGAGATACAGGAGGACGGCGTGAGAGTGTCGCCCGACGCCCTGACCTACAGTGCCGACGGCGGCGAGCAGAGCGCCTTCATCAGCAACTATGAGGGCTACGGCTACTATGGTGCCAGCGTGCGCAGCGAGGGCAAGGGATGGTGTGGCGTGGCAACGACCAGCACCATCGGCGAGATAAAGATTAACGTGCTGCCCAACGAAACCTCCAAGGAGCGCGAATGTATCGTCGACTGCTACGTCTACGCCAACAGCAGCACGCCGGAGAGCGAATGGGTGAAGATGCCCGTCAAGGTGAAGCAGGCCGCCGGCAGTGGCAACACGGGCGTTGAGAACATCAGCGATTTCCTGAGAGTGGAACTCGATGCCACAGTCATGACCAACGTCCTGTTCGACGGCAAGCCCTACGAGAAGGCCTACCTCAGGGAAAAGCGCGGGGCCTACCTCAAATATAACGCCTACGACAGCGGCTACGACAGTTCGAAATGGAACGTGAGCGGCTATATTACCAACGGCACCGTCCATGTGAGGATTACCGGCGTGAACAGCCCCGTGACCTTCGCCTGCGATATAGAAGACTTCTCGGGCGGCGACGGCACGTGCCGCGTCTCAAACATTGAATACAAGTATGGCTCGGAGACTTCCGGCGACTATGTCAACTTCAAAGCCCACGGCGTGCCGGGCGAATCTCACAAGGCGGGTGCTACGAGGGTGTACTTCTGGATGGAAGGCACCGAGGCCGACGGCATGAGCATCGACGAGTATGTTGAGCGCGACCTTATCAGTACATACGACGGCCGCTACTATGAACACTCGTACAAGTCGGACAGCGCCAACAAGATCACCTTGATTGTAGATTTCATGCGCGATGCCAGTGGCTCCTCGCGTAGTGCCTCCCTCCCCTCGGCACCCTGGAAGGCGTCTGCGCCGGCAGGCTTGAACACCTGCGTCAAGAGTCCGCTATAATGATTCGAGGTGCGAGGTGCGAGGTGCGAGGTACGAGGTGCGAGGTGCGAGGTACCTCGTACCTCAAGTTGTTTATGCGAGATCCAGTTCCACGGGACAATGGTCGGAACCGAGGATGTCGGTGTGGATTTTTGCATCCACGATGCGGTCGCGCAGACGGTCGGAGACAACGAAGTAGTCGATACGCCAGCCGGCGTTCTTCTGGCGGGCCTGGAAACGGAACGACCACCATGAATACGTGACCTGCTCGGGATACTTCCAACGGAAAGTATCTGTGAAGCCAGAGGCCAGGAGATCACTGAACTTCTCGCGCTCCTGGTCGGTGAAGCCGGCATTCATGCGGTTGGTCTTGGGATTCTTCAGGTCTATCTCCTCATGGGCCACGTTCAGGTCGCCACAGAGGATGACGGGCTTCTGCTGGTCGAGACGCTTCAGGTAACTGCGGAAGGCATCCTCCCACGACATGCGGTATTCCAGGCGCTTCAGGCCGTCTTGCGAGTTGGGCGTATAGCAACAGACAAGGTAGAAGTCGGGCATCTCCAGCGTGATGACGCGCCCTTCGTGGTCGTGCAGGTCGATGCCTATGCCGTAGGTCACACCCAGCGGCTTATGCTTACAAAAAATAGCCGTACCGGAATAGCCTTTTTTCTCGGCTGAATTCCAGTACGACTCATATCCTTCAAACTGCAAGTCCAGTTGACCGGGCTGCATCTTCGTCTCCTGCAGGCAGAAGAAGTCGGCATCCAACTCGCGGAAGATATCGCTGAAGCCCTTGCCCTGGCAAGCGCGCAGTCCGTTTACATTCCAAGAAACAAATTTCATCAGAACTTTGCCATCTTAATGGCCACCACCGCACACTCGTCGCCTTTGTTGCCCAGACGGCCGCCGGCGCGGTCTTTGGCCTGTTGCAGGTCGTTGGTGGTCAGGAGTCCGAACACCACCGGGATATTGCTGGTGGCGTTCAGGCGGGCGATGCCCGCCGTGACGCCCTCGCAGATATAGTCGAAATGTGGTGTCTCTCCGCGAATCACGCTGCCCAGAATGATGACGGCATCATAGCCGTCGTTGAGTGTCATCTGATGGGCACCGTAGATGAGTTCGAACGAGCCCGGCACGGTCTTCACGTGGATGTTTTCGGGCAGTGCGCCATGTTTCTCGAGCGTGGCCACACAGCCGTCGAGCAGTGCGCCCGTAATCTCCGGGTTCCACTCTGCCACCACGATGCCGAAAATCATGTTCGACGCATCGGGCACCTTGTCCACGTTGTATTCAGAAAGATTCCTTGTTGCCATCAACAATTAACTGTGAACTATGAACTTACTTCACCCGCTCGATATAAGCGTCGATGCTGCGATACTGAACCGAGTTCACATACTTAGCCTTGATCTGCTTGTAGAGTTTCAGGGCCTCTTCCTTCTTGCCCTGGCTCTCCAGGATATCACCGGCCTGGATGAGGAACTGAGGCGACAGGGTGTTGTTGTCGGCCTTCTCAGCAGCCTTCACCAGCGTGGCGACAGCCTCGTCGAGTTGTCCGAGGGCAGCCTTCACATTGCCCAGGGCACCCAGAGCGGCTGGCGACACCATCTCGTCGTCGACGCCATCGAACTGCTCCAGATAGTTGGCAGCCTCCTGCATCTTACCCAACTGGGCATAGCACAGGCCGGCATAGAGTTTGGCCAGGTTGCCCACCTCGCCGCCCTGCTCGGCAGCAGCCACGAAACCAGTGCTGATGCTGTCGCCATTGAGGGCTTTCACAAACAGGGCTGAGTCGCTGCTAAGGATGGCACGGCTGAAATACTCCTGAGCCTTGGCCATATCGGTGCTGGCGGTGTTAAACTGTTCTGTGGTGCAGTTCTTCACGAAGAAGCCTACGCCAACACATACTATCACGGCACAGATAATGCCGATGATAAGGTTCTTGTACTTGAGGACGAGTGCCTCGTTCTGATTGTGCTCACTGGCTACAGGAGCACCTTTGGTGTTTTTTGTTTCTGCCATTATTTTAGTTGTTTTTTATTATCGCATATCATTTGCGGGCGCAAAATTACAAAGAATTTATGAATTATGAATTATTAATTATGATTTTTTTTCGTTTTTAGGCTGAAAAATTGTAATTTTGCATCGTTAATCATCATTTGAGGTTTAAGAATAGAGAATTGAGATTTGATTTTAGAGCGTCTTTCCATCATTAACTACAAGAATATCAAGGAGGCAACGCTGGAGTTGTCGCCCAAGATTAACTGCTTCATCGGACATAACGGGGCAGGCAAGACCAATGTGCTCGATGCGGTGTACTTCCTCTCGTTCTGCCACTCGGCACAGACCACGCAGGACTCGCTGGTGATACGCCATGGCGAGGACTTCTTCATGCTGGAAGGGGTATATAGGGGCTACGAGGGTACGGAGGTACGGGGGCACGAAGGTACGGAGGTACGGGGGCACGAGGGTACTACTATTCACTGCGGCATGAAGCGGGGTGCGAAGAAGGTGTTCCGTCGCGACAAGAAAGCCTACCAGCGGCTCTCAGACCATATCGGCCTGATACCCATCGTGATGATCTCGCCTGCCGATGCCTACCTGATAGAAGGCAACAGCGAGGAGCGCCGCCGCCTGATGGATGTGGTCATCGCACAGACCGACCGCCCGTATATGGAGACGCTGAACCGCTATAACAAAGCCCTGCTGCAGCGCAACGCCCTGCTGAAGATGGAAGACCGGGAGCCCGACCCGGAGATGCTGTCGCTCTGGGAGGAGCAGATGGCCCGCGAGGGCGAGAAGATCTACCAGAAGCGCCACGACCTCGTGGAGCGTCTCATCCCACTGTTCCAGCAGTTCTATGAAACAATCTCTGAGGGTCATGAGCAGGTATCATTGAAATATACGTCGCACTGTCAGCGCGGCCCGCTCCTGGAGGTCATCCAGCGCGACAGGATGAAAGACCGCGCCGTGGGCTACTCACTCCACGGCACCCACCGCGACGACCTGGAGATTATGATCGACGGCCATCCCATGCGCCGCGAGGGCAGTCAGGGACAGCAGAAGACGTTTGTCATTGCACTGAAACTGGCCATGTACCTATTATTAATAAATAATGAGAAATACCTGGCGAACCACGAGCAGCCGATACTACTGCTCGACGACATCTTCGACAAACTGGACGCACAGCGCGTGGAACAGATAGTAAGGCTGGTGGCCAGCGACCGCTTCGGTCAGATTTTTATTACTGACACCAACCGCGAGCACATCGACCAGATACTCTCTCACGGACATTTCGACTACCATCTCTACGAAGTCAACGAGGGAACGATTTATTCCAAATGAGAAATGAGAAATGAGTAATGAGAAATGAAAATGAGAAATGAGTAATGAGAAATGAATAAATACAACAATGTTTAAGCGACGCGAACAACTGATACGCGATCTGGTGATGCGCAACCTGCGTGCGCAGGGTCTGGAGACACCGCTGCTGCAGAAGCGGCTGGTGGAGGCATGGCCCGTGGTGGCCGGCGAGGCCATTGCCCGCTACACCACCGACACCTCCATCCGCAACCAGACACTCTTCGTCCGCCTGCGCGTGCCAGCCTTGCGTGCCGACCTGAACATGCGCCGGCAGGAGTTCGTCAAGCGCCTGAACGAATATGTCGGCAACCAAGTGATTGCCGACATCCGCTTTTGTTGATACACACAACGTTCCTCAAGTAGAGCCACGCCCCTCAACATTTCGAGGTCATGATGCGGAGCACCATATCGTCGGTGGATCCCATGCCGTCGGCACCGATGGCGGTGAGGTTGTGGATGCTGCGATCTACGCAGTCGTCGACAATGCCCTCCTCGCTGGTGACGCACTTACCCTCCATGGAGAGCAGGGCCGAGAGGATGGCGGTGCTCACGCCCGAGGTGATCTTCAGCGAGCATGATGGCTTGGCACCGTCGCAGATCATGCCCGTGAGGTTGGCAATCATATTCTTCACTGATGCACAGCAACGGCCGTAGTCGCCGCCCATGAGGTAGGTGATGCCCACGCTGCTGCCTATGCTGGCGACGACACAGCCGCAGAGCGCCGATAGAGTGCCGAGGCTCTGCTTGATATAGATAGCCGTGAGATGGCTTAGTGTGAGAGCACGGATGAGTTCCTCTTCCGTGTTCTCATTTTCTTTGGCATAGACGCAGACGGGGTTAGTGGCGCAGATGCCCTGGTTGCCGGAGCCGGAGTTGGACATCACAGGAATCATAGCCCCGCCCATGCGTGCATCGCAGGCCGCCGCCGTGCGCGAGATGATATGCGAGAAGATGGTATGTCCGAAGATGCCCTTGGCCAGCGGGCGGTCGATGGTCTTGCCGAGGTTGTGGCCGTAGTTGCCCTTGATGGCTTCGCGTGCGGCGTTCATGTTGTAGTTGCGCGTCTCGAGTATGAAGCGTATCTCGTCGAGCGGGGTCGTGGTGGCAAAGTCGTAGACCAAACGGAAGTTAAGTGAAGAATGAAGAGTGAAGAGTGAAGAATTTGCTACCGCATTATTAGTGTCCTGCGGAGCGGTAGCAAATTCTTCACTCTTCACTCTTAACTCTTCACTTAACTCTTCACTCCCCACGAAGTGGGTATGGTTTCCGGCGATGATGGCGGTCTGGCTCTTGTCGCCTGCTGTGCAGGTCACCTCGACATAGAGTTTCTCGGTGATGCCCTGCTTCATCTGTATGCTGATGCGCTTCTCGCTGATATACTGCTTGCCGGCTTCGAGGGCCTCGGGCGTGAGGTCTTTCAGCACCTCCAACTGGTATGCGCTCTTGCCGATGAGGGCACCCAGGGCGATGGCGATGGGCAGGCCAATCATGCCCGTGCCGGGGATGCCCACGCCCATGGCGTTTTTCAGGATGTTGGCACTGAGGCGTGCCTCAATCTTTTCGGGTCGCTGCCCCAGCATCTCTGTGGCTCTGGCGGTGCAGAGGGCCACACATACGGGTTCGGTACAGCCGATGGCCGGCACTACTTCCTGATGGATGAGTGCAATGATCTGTTCGCGTGTCTCTTTGTCAATCTTTGTTTAAAAGTGGTGTGGGGTGTGGGGTGAGTGGTGAGGGGTGAGAGGTGAGGGGTGAGGGGATAGAACTATTTCTTGGAGAGTCCTTGCTGCAGGAATTTGATATAGTCGTCGATGTCCTCGTTGTAGGCGCGGCTGCCGGTGAGAGGCTTGCCCGTGGCGGGGTCTACGATGACGTAGAAGGGCTGCGCGTTGGCACCGAACTTATGGCTCTGCAGGTAACTCCACTTGGCACCCACGGTGCGCAGCGTTTTTGTTTCTCCTTCCTCCGTCGTCCTTCCTCCTTCCTCCTTAATAATCATCGGCTCGGCCAGCGGGGTCTTGTCGTCCACATAGAGGGAGACGAGCACAAACTTCTTCGTGAGCAGGTCGGCCACGCGGGGGTCGGTCCATACAGCGGCCTCCATCTTACGGCAGTTCACGCAGCCGAAGCCGGTGAAGTCGATGAGCACGGGCTTGCCCTCGGCACGTGCGGCGGCCATGCCCTGCTCGTAGTCGGTGAAGCGGGCCTCCACGGTCTTGGTGTTCAGGTTGAAGTCCTGCGTGTTCATCGGTGGCGCGAAGGCACTGACGGCCTTGCATGGTGCGCCCCACAGACCGGGCACCATATAGACGGCAAAGGCCAGCGAGACGAGGCCGCCCATGATGCACAGCACGGGCATGGGCTTTGAGGGTTGAGAGGCGGGTGATGAGAGGTCAGAGGTCTCGTCGCTCTGGAACTTCAGCCAGCCGCAGAGGTAGGCACCCAGCAGGGCGAAGATAACGATCCATAGCGACAGGAACACCTCGCGGTCCATCAGATGCCACCCGTAGGCCAGGTCGGCCACGGAGAAAAACTTCAGGGCGAAGGCCAGTTCGATGAAGCCCAGCACCACCTTGATGGTGTTCATCCATGAGCCCGACTTCGGTGCCTGCTTGAGCCAGGCGGGGAACATGGCGAAGAGGGTGAAGGGCAGGGCCAGCGCCACGGCGAAGCCGAACATGCCGGCGGCCGGTGCGAGCCAGTTGCCGCTGGTGGTGGTCTCTACGAGCAGCAGGCCGATGATAGGTGCAGTGCACGAGAACGACACCAGCACCAGGGTGAACGCCATGAGGAGGATGGAGAGTGAAGAGGTGAGAGGTGAGAGGTGAGAATGGGCTGCCGCCTTGGATGACAACTCATCGCTTTTCTGGTCAACCTTCGTGGCCCATGACTCGGGCAGTTTGA
>JAFSYY010000112.1 GCA_017455845.1 Prevotella sp.
AGCCACGGGTCGCTGTGGACGCGCGACCTGGTGGAGGGCGTGCTGAACCAGCTGAAGGTGTGTCTGCCCGAGAAGGTGTGCCAGGGCTACGGCGTGCAGCTGGACGGCATCGGGACGCTCTACCCCACGGTGGGCAACGTGCCCGGCGGACTGGCGAGCATCGCGAACTTCACGAATGTGGCCGACATCATCGACGGCATCCACATGCGCTTCACGCCTGAGCTGAAGGAGCTTGACCGCAAGACGGCCGCCCAGTTCGTCAAGCAGGTGTCGATGCAGCAGAAGAACTACGTGGTGCCCATCTACGAGACCGTCGGCGGCAAGAAGAAGCGCGTGCGCACGGCTAAGATGCCCATCAGCGACTGGATTAGCCAGGGGTGCCCGGAGCTGACGTAGAAAATGAGGAATTGAAAGAAAGAAAGGAAAAAACTATGGGAATGAAGAAGACTCCGTTGCGGATTAATATCCGCCAAAACCAAAATGTTTCGAGCCGTAGCTACGGCCACTGGTTCGCTGAGGTTGACAGCCTGGGATGGCTCTCGACGAAGGCCCTGTGCGACCACATTGCCGAGCATGGGCGCATCTGGACTGAGGACATCGTTCGCGGCGTGCTGTCGCAGCTGGCCGAGTGCATACCCGAGCTGGTGGGACAGGGCTACGGCGTGAAGCTCGACGGCCTGGGCACGTTCCTGCCGTTCGCACACTCCGAGGGCGTGAGCAGGGAGAAGCTGCTCAGCGACGGCTACAACCCGGTGCTCTACGTGAAGGGCGTGGCCATCCGATTCATACCTGACGGCAGTGAGGCCGACAACCTGACCTCGAAGGCGTTCAAGCAGTACTGCTCGCTGGAGGCTGGCGATGCTATCAAGACCGTCAGTGTGGGCGAGGGCGACGAGAAGAAAACCTACCACCTGAAGATGCCCATCGAGGAGCTGGTGGCTGGCAAGCCCTGGCCGACGGTGGAGGAGGAGGAGCCGTAATTGAACTATCGGGAATGCCATGAAAAACAAAAGTATCTGGGAGGTATTGCTGCGCATTGTGGTGGCAGCAGCCACGGCCGCACTGACGGCACTGGGAACGACCAGTTGCATGGGGCTTGGCCCCGTGGTGCTCTGAATTGAAACTTTGAGAAAAGCCCGCCGTTATGTAAGTATCGGCGGGCTTTCGGCCTGAACACTGCTGATGAATATTCTAATCTCTGCCATCGTTCACAAATATTTCTCCTTAAACTCCTTCATAATGACTTGCCAATAGCCTGTCTTATTGCTACCCACACGGACAATAAGGCCACCCTCGCGTAAAGAGTTGATAATTTTCTTGATGCCTCCTAATGATAATCCTGTGAGTTCGCTAAGTTCGTCACGCGTCAGACGGCCATTTTCATAAAGCAACATCAACACCTTCTGCGCAGATTTATTGGCTACTTTATTGGCTACTTTATCGGCTACCTTATCAGGAACTTCTTCAGGTTCACCCTCTATTTGGTTCATCGCATCGAGCAAACAGCGCAACATAAATTCAATGAAAGCGGTACTGTTGCCTGCGGCATCACACTTTGCAATCACATCGTAGTACTCCTGCTGATGTTCCCTGACGATGGTCTCAACAGGTATCCATGCAAAAATACCTTTCCAACGAGCGAGTAGCATCGTTTGCCAATAGCGTCCCATACGTCCGTTACCATCAATGAAGGGATGGATGAACTCAAACTCATAATGGAACACACATGAACTAACCAGCGGATGCACATCAGTCTTTCTTATCCATTCGAAGAGGTCTGCCATCAACTGTGGCACTCGTTCGGCAGGGGGAGCCGTGTGGATACATTTGTCACCATCGAATATGCCCACGCCTGCTGTACGATAGTGCCCTGACTTGTCAACCAATGCCAGCATCATCAACTCGTGAGCCTTCAGCAAGTCCTTTTCCTTGAAGGCATCAAGTTGCGGCATTAACTGATAGGCTTGCAGTGCATTCTTTACCTCCTGTATCTCGTTAGGCGCACCCAGCACATGTTTACCATCTATAATAGCTGTAACTTGTTTCAACGACAGTGTATTATGTTCTATAGCCAGCGACGAATGGATTGTCTTAATGCGATTAGCCTTGCGCAGCATGGGCGATGGCACATTGTCGCCCAACAATGTTGTCACAATGCCTACCTGTTCGGATACCTCCGACACTAAGCGCATGATTTCAGACGTTATGGTAAATGGTGGTATATACATCCTCTATTTTCCTTTTTTTCGTTTTGTTTGCAATTCTGATTTTGGTTAGTTGCCATTTCTATCAATTATTATACTGCAAAGATACTGAAAAAATTCCATACTCAAACATCTTTCCTCAAAAAATACACATTATTTAATAGAAAGTGAGAAACAGACTCCAATTCTTAAAGAAACAAAAAAGATGGGGGGTTATGGCGTGAGTTTGGAGTTTTATTTGTACTTTTGTGGATTGGAATACAATAACACAATCTAAAACAAATAAGTAACGATTATGGAAAATAACGCTCAACTCATTGCCCAGTGCGAGGCACAGGCAAAAGTATGGCTCTCTCCGGCCTTCGACGAGGAGACACGTAAGGAAGTACAGGCTATGCTCGACAATCCCGACAAGACTGACCTGATTGACGCTTTCTACCAGAACCTGGAATTCGGAACGGGCGGACTGCGCGGCATCATGGGTGCCGGCACCAACCGCATGAACAAGTACATCGTGGGCATGGCCACGCAGGGCTTTGCCAACTACATCCTGAAGGCATTCCCCGGCAAGCAGTCGAGCGTGGTCGTGGGCCACGACTGCCGCAACAACGGCCGCATGTTCGCCGAGACCGTTGCCGACATCTTCTCGGCCAACGGCATCAAGGTCTACTTGTTCGAGAGCCTCCGCCCGACGCCTGAAATCTCGTTCGCCATCCGTCAGCTGGGCTGCCAGGCAGGTGTGAACGTCACCGCTTCGCACAATCCCCGCGAATACAACGGCTACAAGGCTTACTGGGACGACGGCGCACAGGTGCTGGCTCCGCACGACAAGGGCATCATCGACGAGGTGAACAAGGTGAAGATTGAGGACGTGAAGTTCGAGGGCAACAAGGAACTCATCGACATCATCGGCGGTGAGATGGACTGGGACTACCTGCAGGCCGTCAAGGAGGCCATGGTCGACCAGGACGTCATCCTGCGCCAGAAGGACCTCAACATTGTCTACTCGCCCATGCACGGAACTGGTCGCGTCATCATTCCCGAGGCTCTGCGTTCATGGGGCTTCCAGAACATCCACGTGGTACCCGAGCAGATGGTCATCGACGGAAACTTCCCGACGGTGGTTTCTCCGAATCCCGAAAATGCCGAGGCTATGACCTTAGGCATGAAGTTAGGTACGCGCCTGAACGCCGACCTCGTCATCGCCTCTGACCCTGACGCTGACCGTCTGGCCATCGTCTGTCGCAACGCTAAGGGCGAGTGGGAGATACTGAACGGCAACCAGACTTGCATGATGTTCTCATGGTATATCATCGCCAACAAGAAGAAGCTTGGCCAGCTGAAGGGCAACGAGTTCCTGGTGAAAACCATCGTGACCACAGAGGTCATTGCCGAGATTGCCAAGAAGAACGGCGTGGAGCTGCGCGACTGCTACACGGGCTTCAAGTGGATTGCCAACGAGATTCGCATCTCTGAGGGCAAGCAGAAGTACATCGGCGGCGGCGAGGAGTCGTTCGGATTCCTGCCCTTCGACAAGGTAAGGGATAAGGACTCTCCCGCATCTATCTGTCTCATCTGCGAGATTGCAGCCTGGGCACGCGACAATGGCAAGACCCTCTATGACCTGCTGATGGATATCTATGCTGAGTACGGCTTCTCGAAGGAGGTCACCATCAACGTGGTGAAGCCCGGAAAGAGCGGTGCCGACGAAATCAAGCAGATGATGGTCGACTTCCGCAACAATCCTCCCACGGAACTGGGCGGCTCGAAGATTTGCCTTTGGAAGGACTACCAGACGCTGGAGGCCAAGTACGCCGACGGCCGTGTCGAGAAGATTAACATGCCCACCACGTCGAACGTGCTGCAGTGGTTCTGCGAGGATGGCACCAAGGTCAGCGTACGTCCCTCTGGTACCGAGCCTAAGATCAAGTTCTACACCGAGGTCAAGGATCCAACCTTCAAGTGCGCCGACTGCTACGAGCGATGCACCAAGGCTGCCGAGGAGAAGATTGCAGCCATCAAGAAGAGCCTGAACCTGTAAAGTCTGAACGGTTTATCACATCGAAGGAGGCACCTGGCACCAGTCAGGTGCCTCTTCTTTTCCAGTCCTGCATAAAATCCATATAAATGTGGATTGTAGGATTAGGCTCTAAGTGGTACCTTTGCACTCCAAAAATATTCATAGATACATGATAATGAGAAAAACGTTGATAAGTGCCCTGGTGCTGGCCGCTATGCCGGCGTGGGCTTTGGATGATGTTGTGAGTGACAGTTCCCGGGTCGTGGATTTGGATGAGGTGGTTGTCGTCTCACAATCCAAGGAGTATTTGAAACTGCGTCAGCAGCCGTTGAGCTCGTCGGTGCTGACCAGCAATGAGATAGGACTGCTGGGTGTTCGCGACTTGCGCGAGATATCCGACTTTGTGCCTTCGTTCGTCATGCCCGCATACGGCTCACGCTACACCTCGTCTATCTATGTGCGAGGCATTGGCTCCCGTGTCAACAGCCCCTCAATGGGTATCTATGTCGACGACATTCCCTTGATGTCAAAGTCGGCGTTCAATAGTCATCTGTGGCAGATAGACCGTGTCGATGTGCTGCGCGGTTCGCAGGGTACGCTCTACGGCATGAATACCGAAGGCGGACTGGTACGTCAGTATACCAAGAATCCACTGCACTATCAGGGCACGGACATCAGTCTCGGCCTTGGAACCCGTTTCTATCGCAAGGCAGAGGTGGCCCATTATAATAAGGTACACGACCAGTTCGCCTTCTCCGTGGGCGCTTTTTACAATGGCAGCAACGGCTTTTTCCGCAATCAGGCTACTGACGAGCGTGCCGACAAGAGCAACGAGGCCGGCGGACGCCTGCGCCTGGTCTGGCAGCCGACAGAGCGTCTGTCTTTCGATTGGACGGCCGACTATCAGTATGTGCGCCAGAACGGCTTTGCCTATGGTCTGCTTGACCTGGATACGGAACATGCTGACCAGCCTTCTACCAATCGCCAGGGCAACTACAAGCGAAATATGTTCAATACCGGACTGAGCGTGAAGTACGCCGGTGACAAGGCCGACCTGTCATATACCCTCAGCTGGCAGTACCTGAAAGACGACATGCTGATGGATATCGACTACCGCCCTCAGGACTATATGCACATGGAACAGGCTCAGCTACAGAACGCCATGACCCACGAGCTGGTGCTGAAGAGCCACCGGCTGGGCATCTGGCAGGGCACTACGGGCTTGTTCTTCTCCCGCCAGTGGCTCAAGACCGTGGCACCCGTCTACTTCGACCCGGAAATGAATGCCTTCCTGTCGAAGACCATCGAGGACTATGCCTACTATGGCATGCTCAACGCCATGGCTGCCCGTATGGGTGGCACGGAGGCAGCAGCAGCTGTGATTGCCCGTGCCGGCGGATGTCATATCACGATGGACATGGAGACTATTCCGGGTCTCTTCCGTACCCCCCAGAGCAATCTGGGCTTGTTCCACGAGACCAACCTTCAGCTGACAGACCGGCTGACGGCCACCTTGGGACTGCGCTACGACTACTCCCGCAACACCATTGACTATGCCACCAGTGCGGTGACCCGCCTCGACGAGAGTGTCATGGGCACCCAGGTACAGGCTGTGGTCAGCTCTCTGCTGGAGCGCACAGAGACGTCGTCCTTCAGCCAGTGGCTCCCCAAGATTGGCCTGACGTGGGACATCAACTCAAAGGGCAGCAACATCTATGGCATCGTCTCCAAGGGCTACCGTGCCGGTGGTTTTAACATCCAGATGTTCAGCGACATCCTGCAGGCAGAGCTTCAGGGAGCCGCCCAGACAGCCCGCGGTGAACTGGTGTTGGAACATGACGATGCCGCCTACGAGGATATCCGCAATACCATTGCTTACAAGCCCGAAGAGTCGTGGAACTACGAGTTCGGCACTCACCTGAACCTGTTGGACGGTCTTCACCTCGACCTTTCTGCCTACTATATGCAGATTCGTAACCAGCAGCTCTCCGTCTTCGCTTCACAATACGGTTTTGGCCGTGCCATGGTCAATGCCGGCAAAAGCTACAGCTGTGGTGTCGAGGCTACCCTCAGGGGAAGTGCTTTTGACAACCACCTGACGTGGTCGGCCACCTATGGCTATACCCATGCCGTTTTCAAGGACTATGTGGACAGCACGACTGTCAACGGTGAGGTGGTGGCCGTCGACTACAAGGATAAGCGTGTACCCTTCGTGCCTGAGCATACGCTGGCTGCCCATGCCGACTATCGCTTTGACGTCAATGCCGGTGCCTTGAAGAGCCTGACCGTTGGTGCCAATGTGACGGCGCAAGGCAAGACATGGTGGGACGAGGAGAATACCTACGGACAGAAGTTCTATGCTGTCCTGGGTGCTCATGTTGATGCAGACCTGAGTCCTGTTGTCGTGTCGCTATGGGTACGCAACCTGACTGACACCAACTATAATACCTTTGCTATCAAAAGCAGCTTCGGAGGCGATACCTCTTACTTTGCCCAGCGTGGTAATCCTATCCAGGCAGGAATTAACATAGGTATTCATTTTTAATTAAAACAGCCGATTTCTGTTAAAGTCGTTAAAATTAACGGAAATAATTAACGAAAAGACTTCTTTATTGCTGCAAATATTGTACCTTTGCAGTCATGAACGTCCGTGCAAGACGAATGCAGAGAGTTCACTCTCTGCTGAGGCGAAGCCGGAGGTCAAAAACGAAGTTTATGAAGAAGTCTACTATTTGGATCATAGCCGTCATCATGGGATTCTCGTTCCTGGCGCTGCTCTATCTTCAGTTCTCCTATGTCGAGGAGATGGTCAAGATGAAGAAGGAGCAGTTTGACGAGAGTGTCAACCGCAGTCTCTACCAGGCCACCCACAACTTGGAGATGGACGAGACGCGTCGTTATCTGGAAAAGGATGTCAAGGCGACGGAGCGCCGTGCTTTCCAACAGGACAGTGTGACGGTCGACGGTCTGGGGGGCACCATCAAGCATTCACACCAGTTTGCCGTTGCTGCCGACGACGGTACAGTCTATTCGTCGTTCCAGGTCAAGGCCTTCCAGATGAAGCCCTCTACGGTACCCAAGGCCATGATTCTTCGCAAGGACAAGAATTCGCTGGTCGATGCTGCCAAGTCGATGCAGGAGATTGTGCGCAGCCGCTATGTCTATCAGAAGGCTTTGCTGGACGAGGTGGTCTATAACATCCTCTATACGGCCAGCGACAAACCCCTCAAGGAGCGTGTCAATTTCCGGATGCTCGACCTCGACATCCGTACCGAGTTGCTGAACAATGGCATCAACATCCCTTACCACCTCACCGTGTCTACGGCCGACGGTCGCGAGGTCTACCGTTGTCCCGAATACTCAGAGGAGGGCGAGCAGTACAGCTACACCCAGGTGCTCTTCCGCAACGACCCGCAGTCGAAGATGGGCATTGTGAAGATCCACTTCCCGGAGATGAGCAGATACATCTTCTCCTCGGTACGCTTCATGATTCCCAGCATCATCTTCACCTTGGTGCTCCTCCTCACGTTCCTCTTCACCATCGTCGTCATCTTCCGCCAGAAGCGTTATTCTGAAATCAAGAACGACTTCATCAACAACATGACCCACGAGCTGAAGACCCCCATAGCCTCCATCTCGCTGGCCGCCCAGATGATGAACGACGACTCCGTGACGAAGTCGGAGCAGATGACCAAGCACCTTGGACAGGTCATCGGCGACGAGTCCAAGCGCCTGCGCTTCCTGGTCGAGAAGGTGCTGCAGATGTCTATGTTCGACAAGAAGAGTGTGGTGTTCAAGAAGAAGGAGCTGGACCTCAACGAGATGGTCGAGCAGATAGCCCAGACGTTCACCCTCCGCGTGGAACATACCGGCGGCAAGATATATACCGAGATAGAGGCTGTCGACTCAGGCATCTATGTCGACGAGGTACATTTCCAGAATGCCATCACCAACCTCATGGACAATGCGGTCAAGTACCGCAAGACCGACGAGCCGCTCGACATCTATATCCGTACCTGGAACGAGCACGACAAGCTCTGCCTCTCCATCCGCGACACCGGACAGGGCATCAAGAAGGAGAACCTGCGTAAGATCTTCGACAAGTTCTACCGTGTCCACACCGGCAACAAGCACGATGTCAAGGGCTTCGGCCTCGGACTGGCCTACGTCAAGAAGGTGGTCGACCTGCATCAGGGCGACATCAAGGCCGAAAGCGAAGTAGGGAAGGGTACTAAGTTTACCATTACCCTGCCCGTGCTTAAAGAGGACGACCAATAGCCCTCATTACCCACAAAAAATATCCAATATTAACAACATAAAAAAACAGAACGATTATGGACGAAAAACTGAAAATTCTTCTTTGCGAAGACGACGAGAACCTCGGAATGCTTTTACGCGAGTATCTGGCAGCTAAAGGCTATGTCGCAGAGCTTTGCCCTGATGGCGAGGCCGGCTACAAGGCTTTCCTCAAGACCAAGTTCGACATCTGCGTGCTTGACGTGATGATGCCTAAGAAGGATGGTTTCACACTGGCACAGGAAATCCGTCAGGCCAACCCTGACATCCCCATCATCTTCCTCACCGCCAAGACGCTGAAGGAAGACATCCTCGAGGGTTTCAAACTAGGTGCCGACGACTATATCACCAAGCCCTTCTCCATGGAGGAACTCGTGTTCCGTATTGAGGCTATCCTGCGCCGCGTGCGTGGCAAGAAGAACAAGGAGTCAACGCTCTACCATATCGGTAACTTCGTGTTCGACACGCAGAAGCAACTGCTCTCCATCGGCGAGCGCCAGACCAAACTCACCACCAAGGAGAACGAACTGCTGGCCCTGCTCTGCTCGCATGCCAATGAGATCTTGCAGCGTGACTTCGCCCTGAAGACCATCTGGATTGACGACAACTACTTCAATGCACGCTCCATGGATGTCTATATCACCAAGTTGCGCAAGCACCTGAAGGACGACCCACAGATCGAGATTATCAATATCCACGGCAAAGGCTACAAACTCATTACGCCGGAAGAGGATTGAAGACTGTTGGAAGTTACGACATTGACTAATAGACACGCGGTCCGAAAATGGTAGTACCGATGCGCACCATCGTACTGCCATGACGGACCGCGATGTGATAGTCGTCGCTCATGCCCCACGAGCGCTCACAGAAATGCGGGTCGTTGGGAAAGAACTGCTGCTTGACTTCATCGAAGAAGTTGGCAGCAGTTTCGAATTCATGGGCTATCTGCTGCTCATCGTCCACGTTCGAGGCCATCATCATCAGGCCGCAAATCTGCACATGCGTCATTTGCCGCCATTCGCCGTCGGCAAGCAACTGCCGGCAGGCGTCGAGTGTGAGACCGTATTTCGTGGCTTCCTCGGCAATATGCAGTTCCAGGAGCACACGCACTGTCCTGTTGGCTTTGGCGGCCTGCTTCTCAATCTCGCGAAGCAGTTTCAGGGAGTCCACGGCCTCAATCATCGAGATAAAGGGTGCGATGTATTTCACCTTGTTTGTCTGCAGATGGCCGATGAAATGCCACTCGATGTCGTTGGGCAGCGTCTGAACCTTCCGGGCCAGTTCCTGTTCGTGGCTCTCGCCGAAAACGCGCTGGCCTTCCTCGTAAGCCATCAGCACTTCCTCCTCGGGATGGAACTTGCTGACGGCCACGAGCCGCACGCCAACCGGCAGTTTGTCAAGCACCTCGTGCAGATGCCCTTTAATGTCGTACATATCGCTTTAATAAAAAAGACTATTCCTCAAACTCCGGTTTGTCATCTTGCTTGCCAGTGGTCTTGGCCACGTGCTCAAAGACATCCATGAGCGATGTCTCGGCCACGGTGCTGATGGTATAGTCGATCATAGTACCGCCCATCACCTCCTCGAGGTTCTTCACGGCACCGTTGAACGAGCCCGCCTGTACCAGGTAGTTGACGTTGCTCTTCTTCTCTTTCTCCGTTTTCTCGTCGATGGTGATAAACTGGAGTTTGGCCTTATACCATCGGTCGGCCATCTCCTGGTCGCTGAAGAATATCTCACCGTATGGTGCCTTCTTGATGTCGGTGACATTAAACTCGCCGCTGATATACGACGACATCTCCTCGATGATGCGTTCCTCGGCCTCGCTGAAACTCAGGGCATCAACGACATAGGCCTCTGTAACCTTTTTCTGGAGGCCGTCCTCCATGGTTTTCTCATAGCGTATCTTACACTCAAACCAGTTTGCTGTTCTGCTTCTCATTGTTTATTTAATCTTAATTATAAATTCTCAACTCTCAACTAAAGTCTCTCAACTCTCAACTAAAGTCTCTCAACTCTAATCTCATTCTTCCTCGTCGTTCTCCCCAGGCTTGATATATCCTTTGCTGGGCAGGTTCTTCTGCTTTTCATCAGTCAGGCGCTCTATGATCTCCGTGCCGATGCGCTCGGCCTGGTCAGGGCTCAGACCAGCCTCCTCGGCCAGTTCCTTCTGCAGTTTGATAAGTTCCTCGGCCATAGCCTGGCTATTGGCCATGAACTTTTTCTCCGACGAACTCATGCGCTCGTTGTTGTAAATCTTTGACAAGATCTCGTCGGCACCGCTCTGCAGGCGCTTCCTGTAAATCTCCTCAGCCTTCCTCTGATACATTCTGTCTTCGTCGCTCATCATCAGCGTGTCGTCCAGCATCAGTGCCGGGTCGAACTCCGTGTCGAAGGGGTCGGGCTCCTCTACCTTCGGCGCTGGGTCCACAAACTCAACGACGGTGGTCTGTGGCATGAGGTCAAAATAGAGGAATAAAGCCAGCAGTGCAATAGCCACGGCCGCAATAAACATAAACAGTGAGCGGCGTGAGGCACGTTTCTGGCTGAGGGCGCTCTTCATGGCTTCTACCGATTTGTAGCGCTTGTCGGGCGACGGGTCGGTGGCTTTTTTCACGATGGCCTTATACTCGTATGGCATGGCACACTGGTCGAAGACGAAGGTGATGAGTTTGCCCAGGGAATACACATCGCTGCGCTCGTCGGTCTTTTCACGGTTCAGCACCTCGGGAGCCAGATAGTCTTCATAGCCCTCGTAGAGTGCATTCACATCGTTGACACCCGTATAGAAAGAGCCGTGACAGAGCAGCAGGGGCTGGTTGTCACCCTTACGCACAAACACATTCTGGGGCGCAAAGCACAGATGCTGGATGTCCTCGGCATGCAGTTTAGCCGTATAGCCGAACAGCGACTCTATCAGATGGTCGATAAAGCCCTTGCCTGCCACCACGGCCGGATTCTGGTCTATGAGTTGTGCGAGGGTAAGAAAATTGCCTTGCTCCAATTCCAACTCATACACCCCGCTGCTGTCTTCGTGCAGTTCGTAGTGCATCTGCTCCTTGGCCATCTGTTTCGATGCCCACTGCTGTTCTTTCTTCAATGCCTCGCAAAACACGATGCTGTCAGCAAGTTCGGGCTTCAGTTCCACCACATAGCGGTATTTCTTCTCTATCTGTTTCCTGTAGAAATCGCCTATGGGCAGTTTATCCCTGTGTGTGGCCACGCCCTCCTGGGCATTGAGCATTTCCTCGTAATTCATATTCTTGTATGTTTTTTGTGGGGCAAAATTACACAATAAATCCGATATGAGCAAGGATTTAACGTAAAAATGCCATCAAAAAACATCACAATGGAATATTTTCCGATAATTGCTTGTTGGTTTCAGTTTTTTTGAGTAATTTTGCCGATTATTGTTAAAATATATAGTTAGTGTATGCCAAGAATCAATAATCATCTGGTCATTATGGCCGGCGGAGTGGGGAGCCGCTTCTGGCCTATGAGCACGTCAGAGTGCCCCAAGCAGTTTATCGATGTGCTGGGCACGGGCAAGACCTTGCTGCAACTTACTGTAGAGCGTTTCGGCACATTGGTCGACCCGGAGAATATCTGGGTGGTTACCAATGCGAAGTATGCCGCCATCGTGGCAGAACAGTTGCCGCAGATGCCGCGTGGAAACATCCTCTGCGAGCCATGCCGCCGCAACACGGCACCGTGTATCGCCTATGTGTCGTGGCGCATCAAGTCGAAAGACCCGAAGGCCAATATCGTGGTTACCCCGAGCGACCATATTGTGATGAATGTGCAGGAGTTCCAGCGTGTTATTGCAGAATGTATGCACTTCACTGCCGACAGTGATGCTATTGTGACGCTGGGCATGAAGCCGTCGCGTCCAGAGACGGGCTATGGTTACATTCAGGCCGACCTCTCTGTCTCGTCGCTGCGCAACAAGGGTATCTTTCGCGTAGACTCCTTTCATGAGAAGCCTGATTTGGAAACCGCCTTGCAGTATGTCAAGAAGAACTATTATTTCTGGAACGCAGGCATTTTCATCTGGAATGTCAGCACTATCGTCAACGCTTTCCGTGTCTACCAGCCTAAGATGAATAAGATTTTCGAGCAGTTGCTGCCCGTCTATGGCACACCGCAGGAGCAGGAGGTTATCAACGAGAAGTTCCCCCAGTGTGAGAATATCTCTGTTGACTATGCCATCATGGAAAAGGCGGAAGAGATCTTTGTCTGTCCCGCAGATTTCGGGTGGAGCGACCTGGGCACATGGGGCTCGCTTCTGACGCAGTCTAAGCGCGATATCTACGGTAATGCATGCATTGGCGAGAATATCAGCCTTTTTGACACCCACAACTGTATGATTCACACTGCGCAGGAGAAAAAAGTGGTTGTCCAGGGACTGGACGGCTTTATCGTGGCCGAGAACAACGACACCTTATTAATATGTAAACTGTCAGAAGAGCAGCGCATCAAGCAGTTCTCTGGCGAAAACTGATCTGAATAGTGAAGAATGTTGCTCTTATAACAGGTATTACTGGTCAGGACGGTTCGTATCTGGCCGAGTTCTTGATGGAGAAAGGATATGAAGTGCATGGCACCATACGCCGTTCGTCAGTAGACTTCCGTGAGCGTATCGCTCATCTGGAAGGAAAGCCAGACTTCCATCTCCACTATGCCGACCTGGGTGACTCGATGAGCATCCTCGGTGTCATTGGCAAGGTGAGGCCTACAGAAATCTACAACCTGGCCGCTCAGAGCCATGTGCAGGTGTCGTTCGACTCACCGGAGTTTACGGCAGATGTAGATGCCGTCGGCGTGCTTCGCATCCTCGAGGCCGTGCGACAACTGGGGCTCACTGAGCAGTGCCGCATCTACCAGGCTTCTACATCCGAACTCTACGGCAAGGTGGAAGAGGTGCCGCAGAACGAGAACACCCCCTTCCATCCCTACAGCCCATACGCCGTTGCCAAGCAGTATGGCTTCTGGATTGTCAAGGAATATCGTGAGGCTTACAACATGTACTGCTGCTCGGGCATCCTCTTCAACCATGAGAGTGAGCGCCGTGGCGAGACATTTGTCACGCGGAAGATTACGCTGGCGGCGGCACGCATCAAGCAGGGCAAGCAGGACAAACTCTTCCTGGGCAACCTCGGCTCGCTGCGCGACTGGGGCTATGCCAAGGATTATGTGGAGTGTATGTGGCTTATCTTGCAGCAGGATAAACCGGAGGACTTTGTCATTGCAACGGGTGTACAGCACTCTGTGCGCGAGTTCTGCTACTATGCCTTCAAGCATGTAGGCATAGAACTGGAATTTCAGGGTGAGGGTGCCGACGAGAAGGGCGTTGACAAGGCTACTGGCAGAGTGCTTGTAGAGGTGTCGCCCGACTTCTACCGTCCTACTGACGTGGTCAACCTGTGGGGCGACCCCACCAAGGCGAAGGCCAAACTGGGCTGGAACCCCAATAAGACATCGTTCGAGGAACTCGTGAAGATTATGGTAGACAGTGACATGGCCAAGGTTGCTGCCGAAGGTGCCGCTGCCAAGGTGCGCACCAATTTGGCGGAGTATCTGGAGAAAGGAATCGTGAAGTAGTTCATAGTTCATAAATCATAGTTCATAGTTATGTTAGATAAATCGGCAAAAATATATGTAGCGGGGCACCACGGACTTGTGGGCTCCGCTATTTGGAATAATCTGCTTTCAAGAGGCTATACCAACCTTGTGGGCCGCAGCCACAGCCAACTGGACCTGACCGACCAGGTGGCCGTCAAGCAGTTTTTCTACGAACAGCGACCTGATGCCGTCGTGCTGGCCGCCGCCTTTGTGGGCGGTATCATGGCCAACAGCCTGTATCGTGCCGACTTCATCATGATGAACATGAAGATCCAGTGCAATGTCATCAGCGAGGCATACGCCCATGGTGTGCAGAAACTGCTCTTCTTGGGTTCCACCTGCATCTATCCGAAGCATGCACCGCAGCCCATGAAGGAGGACTGCCTGCTCACCTCGCCGCTGGAGTACACCAACGAGGAGTATGCCATTGCCAAGATTGCGGGGTTGAAGATGTGTGAGAGTTATAACCTGCAGTACGGTACGAACTACATGGCCGTGATGCCAACCAACCTCTATGGCCCTAACGATAATTTCCATCTGGAGAACAGCCATGTGATGCCGGCCATGATGCGCAAGGTTTATCTGGCCAAACTCATTCACGACGGCCAGTGGGATAGGATTGCCGTCGACCTTGACAAACGCCCTGTTGAGGGCATCACGGGCGAAGGTCTTCATGTCCAGTCTCCATCCTTCAGTGTCCAGTCCCAGAAGGTTCTCGAAGTCTTGGCAAAGTATGGCATCTACGATAACAGGGTGGTGCTCTGGGGCACAGGCACGCCCCTGCGCGAGTTTCTTTGGTCGGAAGATATGGCCGATGCCTCGGTGCATGTGCTGCTGAATGTTGACTTCAAAGATGTGATAGGCATCGAGAAGTATTCATCGGTGCATTATGGTGCATCTGTCGATGGTGCCGTAGACCGTAACCACTCGGCAGGCCGTGGCGGTGCCATCCCCTCATTGGGCGAGATCCGCAACTGCCACATCAACGTTGGCACGGGCAAGGAACTCACCATTCGCGAGTTGTCGGAGTTGGTCGTAAAGGCTGTAGGATATAAAGGAACCGTCGAGTTCGATTCCTCGAAACCCGACGGTACGATGCGTAAACTCATTGATGTGTCTAAACTTCACAACCTTGGCTGGACGCATAAGGTTGAGATTGACGAGGGTGTCAGAAGGCTTTTCGAGTGGTATAAGCAGTCACTTGAATCTTAATTCTCGCCTCTCACTTCTCACCTCTCACTTCTCACCTCTCACCTCTCGCCTCTCACTTCTCACCTCTCACTTATCACTTATACAAGTATCTCTTGATGCTCTTCTTGGGCGTCTTCTCAAATTCCTCTTCGTGGATTTCTACTTCCGCAATCTTCTCGTAGGCCGGTAGCATCTGGTTCAGGGTGTTGCGGTTTTGCTCCATGATGCCTTCCAGGTCGTTGCGGTCGAATTTCAGGGCCTTGGCTTCATCGAGGTCGGGGTGTACCAGTGCCACGAGTTTATTGTCTCTCTGCACCACGATGCTCTCTACGACCATGGTCATGGAGTTGAGTTTGTCTTCTATCTCCTCGGGGTAGATATTCTGTCCGTTGGGTCCAAGGAGCATGTTTTTCGAGCGGCCGTTGATGTAGACGTTGCCGTATTCATCCATTGTACCCAGGTCGCCGGTGTGATACCAGCCGTCCTTGTCGATGGTCTGTGCCGTGGCCTCCTCGTTCTTGTAATAGCCCAGCATCACGTTGAGTCCGCGAGCCAGTATCTCGCCGGGAATGGTGGCAGGGTCGGGAGAGTCGATCTTCACCTGCATGTGGAGCACGGCGCGCCCGCAGGAGCCGGGGGCAAACGTGTGCCAGTCGCTATAGCAGATGATGGGTGCACACTCCGTGGCACCATAGCCCACCGTGTAGGGGAAGTTAATGCGTTTGAGGAACTGCTCCACCTCCTGGTTGAAGGCGGCACCGCCGATGATGATCTCGTACACATTGCCGCCGAAAGCCTTGAGCACTTCCTGACATATCATCTCTCGCACCTTGAGCGAGATGATGGGCATCTGCAGCAGCAGCCGCATGCGGTTGTTCTGTATCTTCGGGAACACCTTCTTGCGGATAATCTTCTCGATGACCAGCGGCACGGCGATGATAATCTTCGGCTTCACCTCGGCAAAGGCCTGGGCAATGATGGCGGGCGACGGTGTGCGGTTGAGGTAGAAGACATGGCAGCCGTGGAGGAACTCAAACAGGAACTCGAAGGCCATGCCATACATGTGGGCCATGGGCAGGATGGAGATAACATTGTCGCCCTTGTTGATGGTCTTGCCCAGCACGTTGCATGCAAAGTCGTAGTTCGACCACAGGGCGCGGTAGGGTATCATCACGCCTTTTGAGAAGCCGGTGGTGCCGCTGGTATAGTTGATTAGTGCCAGTTCGTCGGGGCTTTGCTCAATGTAGTATTTGATATGCTCCTGCCGGAAATACTTGGGGTATTTCTGGCCGTAGAGCGCGTTCAGGTTCTCGCGTGCGTAGGTCAGCCTTTCTGAGCGCGAGATAATGAGCGAGTAGTCTGTGCTGCGGATAATGCCTTCCAGGTGTGGCATGGCCTCGGGGTTAATGACACCGGCCACATAGTCGCCGGCGAAGAGCAGTTTGGCATCCGAGTGGTTCACGATGTTGTGGATCTGCTCGGGCATGAACTCATGCAGTATGGGTACGGCGATGGCTCCGTAGGTCAGCGTGGCGATGAAAGCCACGGCCCACTGGCTGCTGTTACGTCCGCACAGGGCTATCTTGTCGCCTTTCTGCACGCCGGAGTTTTCGAAGAGTATGTGCACCTTTTCTATCTTTCTTGCCACGTCGTGATACTGTAGCGTCTGACCTTTATAGTCGGTCAGTGCATCCAAATCCCAGTTGGCAATGATGCTTTTCTGGATCAGTTCGTTGAAACTTGGTATTTTTTCCATATCTTAGATTTATTTTATGCTTGGTAAAGGTAGCGTTTGATGCTTTTCTTGGGTGTCTTCTGGAACTCCTCGTTGCGGAGGATGATGCGGCTGATACGGCTGAAGACAGGCAGTTGGGCGTTAAGGTTCTCGCGGTTCTGCTCCATGACGGCCTCCAGTTCCTCCTGGCTGAAGTTGATAATCTCGTCCTGGTCGGGATAGACCAGGGCCACGAGTTTGTCGTTCGACTGTACCACCAGGCTCTCGCTGACCATGGGCATGGAGTTGAGTTTGTCTTCTATCTCTTCCGGATAGACGTTCTGTCCGCTGGCGCCCAGCAGCATGTTCTTGATACGTCCGCGGATATAGATATTCTTGTTGGCATCCATCGTGCCCAGGTCGCCGGTGTGATACCAGCCGTCCTTGTCTATGGCCTGCCGGGTGGCCTCCTCGTTGTGATAGTAGCCCAGCATCAAATGCATGCCGCGGGTCACTATCTCGCCCGGGATATGGGCAGGGTCGTCGCTCAGGATCTTCACTTCCATATTGTCTACGGGGCAGCCGCAAGAGCCGGCGGCAAACTCCTTCCAGTCGCGGTAACTGATGAGGGGTGCACACTCCGTGGCACCATAGCCCACGGTGACGGGGAAGCCGATGTTCAGCAGGAACTGCTCCACCTCCTTAGACAGCGGTGCGCCGCCCACGATGATTTCGTATGCACGGCCGCCGAAGGCTTCATACACCTGCTGGTAGATGCGGTCTTTCACTTTGGTCGACACGATGGGCATGGACAGTAGCAGGCGCATGCGGTTGGTCTGGATGATGGGGAACACCTTCTTGCGGATAATCTTCTCGATAATCAGCGGCACCGACACCACCAGCGTGGGGCGTATGTCGGTGAAGGCCTTGGCAATGAGGGTGGGGGAGGGCAGACGGTTGAGGAAGAACAGATGGCAGCCGTTGCAGAAACCGAACAGGAACTCTACGGCCATGCCATACATGTGGGCCATGGGCAGGATGTCGAGCATGGGGTCGCCGGCCTTCACAACCTTTCCCAGCCTGTTGATGACAAACGACACGTTGCCCCAGATAGAGCGGTAGGGCAGCATCACGCCTTTCGAGAAGCCCGTGGTGCCGCTGGTGTAGTTGATCAGCGCCAGTTCCTCGGGTTGGTCTTCGTGATAGTGTATGTGCTCCTTGCGGAAGGCCATGGGATACTTGCTGCCGAACATCATGTTAAGATGTTCGCGGGCATAGTCGAGTTTCTCCGAGCGCGACACCATCAGCGAGAAATCGGGCAGGTTGATGATGCCCTCCAGGTGGGGCATGGCGTCAGGGCTGATCTCCTTGGCTATAAAGTCGCCCACAAAGAGTGCTTTGGAGCCGGAGTGGTTCACAATGTTGTGTATCTGCTCTGCGTTAAACTCATGGAGGATGGGCACTACCACGGCACCGTATGTGAGGGTGGCGAGGAACGTGACGGCCCAGTGGGCGGAGTTGCGCCCACAGATGGCAATCTTGTCACCTTTCTCTATACCGCAGTTCTCAAAGAGTATGTGCAGTTTTTCAATTTTTCGTGCCACGTCATGAAACTGCAGTGTTGCTCCCTGATAGTCGGTAAGGGCATCGGCATCCCAGTTGTTGACAATGGCATTATATATTAGTTGGTTAAAACTTGATTCAATATTCATTGCACAAATTTCAAAACTTTGTGCAAAGGTACATTGTTTTTTGCACAAAACAAAAAAAATCGTGCAATATTTTATATATATTAACCAATAAAATGAATATAACACGTATTTGGCATGAATATGACTCGAATCTGGCTCTAATCATATTCATGCCTTCATGTTTTGTGCTACTCGTAGTGCATGGAGCGTGCCGGATGGATATGCGACACCAGATAACTCGGGGCAATGAGCACGAAGACACTGATAATCAGCGTGGCCACGTTGAGCAGGACGATAAACGGGATGTTGAGTTCCATGGGGGCCTCGCTGACGTAGTAGGTCTGGGCATCGAGCGTCACGATGCCGGTGTATTGCTGCAGGAGCACGATGCCGATGCCCACGATGTTGCCCCAGAGCAGTCCGCGGCCTATGATGAAGGCGGCAAACCAGAGGAAGGTGTGGCGTATGGTGCTGTTGCGCGTGCCGAGGGCCTTCAGCAGGCCTATCATCTGCGTGCGTTCCAATATAATAATAAGGAGGCCGCTGATCATGGTGAAGCCGGCCACGGCAATCATCAGCCCCAGGATGATCCAGACGTTGATGTCGAGCAGGTCGAGCCAGGAAAACAGTTGGGGATAGGTCTCGGTGATGGTGTAACTGACGGACATGTTGCCGTCGCGGTCGGTCTTGCCGTGCAGCAGTCTCTGCATGTTGAGGTTGATGCCTTTCAGATTGTCAAAGTCGCTGACCGTGAGTTCTGCCCCCGTGCACTGCAGGCTGTCCCAGTTGTTCAGACGCTGGGTGACGCAGAGGTCGGTGAGGCATATCATGTCGTCGAAGCGCCTCATGTTGGTTTGGTAGATGCCGCTGACGGTGAACTTCCTGGCACGCACGTCATCCTCGCCGATAAAATAGGCAAACACACGGTCGCCGATATGCAGGCGCAGTTTGTCGGCCATGCTCCTCGATACCACCAGCGGATATTTCGTGGTGGAGTCGGAAAACTGCGGCAGGCGGCCCTCTACCATGCTGTTGCTGATAAACGTGGTGTCGTATTCCGGGCCAATCCCTTTCAACACGATGCCCAGGAAGTCGTCGTCGGTCTTCAGGATGCCCTGGGTCAGCGCGATGCGCTCGGCATGGGTGATGCCTTCCACCGACTCGTAGGCCTGCAGCGTGCTGTCGTCGATGCACAGCGGAAAGCCCGTGGCCTGCACGTTGTACACCTGCAGATGACTGCCGAAGCCCACCACCTTGTCTCTGATGGTATGCTTGAAGCCCAGCACCACCGACACGGTGATAATCATCACCGCCAGGCCGATGGCCACGCCGATGGTGGCTATGCGTATGGCCGGGCGGCTCACCTTGTGGCGGTCGTCCTGGTCGCTATAGATTCTTCTGGCTATGAATAAAGGGAAATTCATAGTTCTTTTTTTAATGAGTAATTAGTAATGAGTAATTAGTAATTATGATTAGATTACAAATGCATATTCTTAGTTGATGATACAGCATAAGTATATTCTTAGTTGATGATACAGCATAAGCATGTTCTCAGTTGATGATACAGCATAAGCATGTTCTCAGTTGATGATACAGCATAAGCATGTTCTCAGTTGATGATACAGCATAAGCATGTTCTCAGTTGATGATACAGCATAAAAAAGTAATCATAATTACTAATTACTCATTACTAATTACTCATTACTCATTACTCATTACTAATTGGTGCGACCTGGATATTGCTCCAGTGCCTTCTGCAATACCACGAGGGCCTTGTTGAGGTCTTCTTTCTTCAGCACGTAGGCAATGCGCACCTGGTTGATGCCGGCACCGGGCGTGGTGTAGAAGCCGGCGGCGGGGGCCATCATCACCGTCTGTCCCTCGTACTCAAACTCCGACAGGCACCAGCGGCAGAACTTCTCGCTGTCGTCGACGGGCAGTTTGGCCACGGTATAGAAGGCACCCATGGGTATGGGCGAGTAGACGCCGGGTATGCGGTTCAATCCGTCGATGAGGCATTTGCGCCGCTCCACATACTCGTCGTACACGTCGCGGTAGTATTCCTCGGGTGCGTCGAGCGATGCCTCGGCCACGATCTGGCCAATGAGGGGAGGGGAGAGGCGTGCCTGACAGAACTTCATCACGGCCGCACGCACCTCTTTGTTCTTCGTAATCAGCGCACCCACGCGGATGCCGCACTCGGAGTAGCGCTTCGACACGGAGTCGATCAGTATCACGTTCTGTTCGATGCCCTCCAGATGGCAGGCCGAGATATAGGGCGAGCCGGTATAGATATATTCGCGATACACCTCGTCGCTGAAGAGATAGAGGTCGTACTTCTTCACCAGGTCGCGTATCTGGTTCATCTCGCGGCGTGTGTAGAGGTAGCCCGTGGGGTTGTTCGGGTTGCAGATCATGATGGCACGTGTGCGCTCGTTGATGAGTTCCTCGAACTTCTCCACCTTGGGCAATGAAAAACCTTCGTCAATGGTCGTGGCGATGGTGCGTATCTTGGCGCCGGCGCTGATGGCAAAGGCCATGTAGTTGGCGTAGGCCGGCTCGGGCACGATAATCTCGTCGCCGGGGTTCAGGCACGAGAGGAAGGCAAAGAGCACGGCCTCCGAGCCGCCGCTGGTGATGATGATGTCGTCGGCCGTCACGTTGATATTGTATTTCGCGTAATAGCCCACCAGTTTCTCGCGGTAACTCTGGTAGCCCTGCGATGGTGAATACTCCAGGATCTCGCGGTCTATCTGCTTCAGAGCGTCGAGGCCCACCTGCGGCGTAGGCAGGTCGGGCTGTCCGATGTTCAGGTGATAAACCTTTATGCCGCGTTTCTTGGCGGCAACGGCCAAGGGTGCCAGTTTCCTGATAGGCGACTCTGGCATTTCCATTCCTCGTACTGATATTTCTGGCATCTCTTTTGTTTACGATTTACTATTTACGAGTTCTCAATTTGCTATTCGGGTGCAAAGGTACAACAAATTGGGCAAAAAACAAAATAAAATCTAATTAATAAAACAAAACAAATAAAAACCAACCAAAACCATGACTATTGTAGGTTTTAGTTGGTTTTTATTTGTTTTGTTGCAGAGCGCAGAGCGCATGTCATTATTCTGACATACCGTCTTCTTGGTGGTGAACCACCAGGGGGATGGAAGGGAGGGGGAAACCCTCCCCCACGGACATATTAGTCTTCGTCCTTCATCTCTTCCTCGTGAGCCTTGATCAGAGCCTGCTGGATGTCGTTAGGCACGAGTTCGTAGGATGCGAACTTGGTCTGGAACGAAGCACGGCCGCCGGTAAGGCTGCTCAGGGCGATGGAGTAACTGGAGAGTTCCTTCAGAGGTATCTTGGCGTTCAACTTCTGATAGCCGGCCTCAGAGTCCATACCCATGATGATGGCGCGGCGGCCCTGCAGGTCGCTCATCACATCGCCCATATAGTCGGCGGGCACGAGTACCTCGAGGTCGTAGATAGGCTCCAGTACCTTCGGGCCGGCCTCCTTGAAGGCCAAGGAGAAGGCGTTACGGCCTGCGAGCATGAACGAGAGTTCGTTGGAGTCCACGGGGTGCATCTTACCATCGTAGACGATGACGCGCACGTCGCGGGCATACGAGCCGGTGAGCGGTCCTTGCTCCATGCGCTGCATGATACCCTTGAGGATGGCAGGCATGAAGCGCATATCGATGGCACCGCCAACCACAGAGTTGAGGAACACGAGTTTGCCGCCCCATTCCAGGTCGATCTCCTCGCGGCTCTTGATGTTCATCTTGAACTCCTGGCCGTTGATGTTGAAACTGGTGGGATCTTCCATGCCCTCGGTGTAAGGCTCGATGATGAGGTGCACCTCACCAAACTGTCCGCTACCGCCCGACTGCTTCTTATGTCGATAGTCGGCGCGGGCCATCTTCGAGATGGTCTCGCGGTAAGGAATCTTCGGTTCGAGGTATTCCACCTGGATCTTCTCGTTGTTCTCCAGGCGCCATTTCAGCGTGCGCAGGTGGAACTCACCCTGTCCGTGGACGATGATCTGGCGCAACTCCTTCGACTGCTCCACCACCCATGTCGGGTCTTCCTGGCGCATCTTGTTCAGGGCGGCCATCATCTTCTCCGTGTCGCTCTCGTTGACGGCCTTGATGGCACGCGAGAACTTCGAGTTGGGATATTTGATGAAGTCGAACTTCCAGTCGGCATTGTCCTTGCCGTTGAGGGTGTTGCCCGTCTTCACGTCCTTCAGTTTCACGGTGCAGCCGATGTCGCCGGCTTTCAGTTCGTCAACCTGTATGCGGTTGGCACCGGCACAGGCATACAGCGTGCCGATACGCTCCTTAGAGCCACGGTCGGCATTGTTGAGGTCGTCGCCGCTCTTCACCGTACCGCTCATCACCTTGAAGTAACTCACCTCGCCGATATGGGGCTCGATGCCGGTCTTGAAGAAATAGAGAGAGGCGGGGCCGGCAGCGTCGGGGGCAATCTCCTGGCCGGCGGCGTTGCTCACCTTGGGCATCTCGCTGACGAAGGGCACCACATTGCCCAGGAACTCCATCAGACGGCGCACACCCATGTCCTTGCCTGCACAGACGCAGAACACGGGGAAGATGCTGCGGGTGACGAGACCCTTGCGGATACCCTCGCGCATCTCGTCCTCGCTCAGGTCTTCCTCTTCAAAGAACTTCTCCATCAAGGCATCGTCGCCGGCGGCGGCAGCCTCTACCAAGGCGGCCTTCATCTCCTTGGCCTTGTCTATCTGGTCGGCGGGGATGTCTTCGATGATGGGAGCGCCACCCTCGGGCTTCCACGAGTATTTCTTCATCAGCAGCACGTCGATCACGGCATTGAAGCCGGGGCCGGTGGCTATGGGATACTGCACGGGCACGCAGTTGGGGCCGTAGATCTCGCGCAGTTGGTTCATAATCTGGTCGAAGTCGCAGTTGTCACGATCCAACTGGTTGACGAGGAAGATGACGGGCTTCTTCAGTTTGTCGGTGTTGCGGAAGGCATTCATCGTGCCCACCTCAGGGCCATACTGTCCGTTGACGAGGATCACGGCCTGGTCGGTGACGTTCAGGGCCGTGATGGCACCGCCCACGAAGTCGTCGCTGCCCGGGCAGTCGATAATGTTCAACTTCTTGCCGTTCCACTCGGTATGGAAAACAGTTGAGAACACCGAATAGCCATACTCCTGTTCTACAGGGAAGTAGTCGCTCATGGTGTTCTTACCCTCTACAGTGCCGCGGCGCTTGATGATGCCTGCTTCGTAGACCATTGCTTCGGCAAGAGTCGTCTTGCCGCTACCCGCACTGCCAAGCAATGCGATGTTCTTAATCTCGTTTGTCTGATAGACTTTCATAATGTTATATTTTTAGGTTTATTGATAATAATCGTTTTTGAGGCCTCGAAATTAGTCATTTTTTGTGAGACCACCAAGGATTCCTTTCAAATATTAAAATAATTTAGTAATTCTGTGAAAAAACGGCCGCCGATGCTCACGCACCAGCGGCACCGATGTTCACGTTGCTCTTGTCGATATACACGATGCCAGCGGCAGGAGCCGTTGTGGTGGTGTACTTGAAGAAGCCTACGGCATCAGAACCGCCGATGCTGCCATAGCCCAGACGATAGCCGTCTACATTGCTGCTTCCATCGGTCACTGCCAACAGGTTAGTGCCCAGCGTGGCAGCACCTGTAGTCTCGGTCAGCACCATCTGGCGATTTGCAGCAGATGTAGTGGGCTTTTTAAAGTAGACTCTTCGAGTTTCGCAAGTGCTCAACTTGCGAAAGTTGAGTTAGATATTATTTAACCCGCATTGCAGGTGGAATTGTGTATAAAGGTTAATATTGTCTTGATTTACGTGAATAAATTCTAAAATCCTGTCAGAAACGTGGGCAAACGCCCATTTTCTGGTGTTTTTTTAACAGTCTCTCGAAACGGGCCTC